>JANXSD010000062.1 GCA_025352785.1 Bacteroidota bacterium | reverse complement strand
CAGGTTTTGATAATTTTAATCCGCTAGCCATTATAGAACAAAATACAAATACAGGAAAGGAACAGTCAGCATTAGCCAATCTAAGTGCCACTTATAAATTTGAAGGGGTGTTGAATGGAATAAGTATTCAATCATCCTATCAACATCACACTCAAGATTACTCCACTGGAGCTTATCTTTCTAAGTATAGTTACTATCGTTATCAGTTAAGGGGGCTTGCTGCACGCAACTATCGAGAGCAAAAAAGGCAACAATTTTCCAGCACGGTTAGTTATGAAAAAAAATTAAAAAGTTTTGAATATCAAGTCAGCTTTGGTTATCACTATCAAGATTATTTTCAAAGCAATTTTAATTTACTAGGCGGAAATTTTCTTACCGATGCGTTCACTTATAATAACTTAGGGTCAGCTCAAGATTTTCAAAACGGGCTTGGTACAATATCTTCTTCGGCCGATTCATATAAAATGATTTCATGGGTTACTGTTGCTTCTGTAGTTTATAAAAACAGATATTTCTTGAACGCCACCTCCAGCAATAGTGGATCCACCCGGTTAGGCCCACATAACAAATGGGGCTATTTTCCTTCTATTGGTGGCGGCATTCAATGGAGCGAAGGGCTGCCATTGTTTAATTCCTTAACGTTTCGCGCTTCGTGGGGCAAAGTTGGTAACCAGCCTCAACAATCGGGTCTTTCATTGACAATACTGGAACCAGCAAGTAGATTTTTTTACAATGGCAGTTATGATAATACCAGTTATTATCTAAGTCGTGAAGGCAACCCCAATTTACAATGGGAGGAGAAAACAGAACTAAACTTAGGTGCCGATTTTACCCTGCTGAACAATAAAGTGAAAGGAAGCATCAATTGGTTTTCTAATTCAGTAACCAATTTGATAACGTCAGTAAATGTTCCCTCTCCACCGGCACTAAGTAGAATTTCAGTAGGCAACTTGGGCGAACTTCAAAACAGTGGCATTGAGCTAAACTTATCAATTGCTGCCATACGTCATGAAAAATTGAGGTGGGAAACACAACTAAATCTATCCACTATTTCAACGGAAGTGAAAAGCTTAAAGGGAAATGGCTATTCTTTAGGTGATGGCAATTCATACATTTTTGGAAGCTTAAGCGATTCACCAGGATCTAGTGCATTAGGTGTAAATCTCATAAAAGAAGGAGCATCTCTTGGGCAGATTTATGGGCTTACATCGGAAGGAACAGACGCGCAAGGGCATGATAAGATAAAAGACATCAATGGGAATGGGTATGCAGGCGATGATGCCGACTATTCAGTAATTGGCAACGGCCTCCCTAGCTCATTCTTAGGATGGGGCAATCGCATTGTCTATAAAAATCTAGAATTATCTTTTCTTTTGAGGGGTACGTTTGGTCACCAAAAGATAAACGCATACAGCGTCTTTCAAGGAGGGAATTATGCGATAGGCTTCACTAACCTTGTGAAGACTTCACTTTACGACCGCAACTTGATAGACCAAACGTTCTCGAGCCGTTATGTTGAAAATGCTGGTTTTATTAAACTCGATAATATCGCGTTTACATATCATCTTCCCTCAATTAACAAGCTTACATTAACGTTGGCCGCT
Source organism: Bacteroidota bacterium (assembly GCA_025352785.1). Taxonomy (GTDB): domain Bacteria; phylum Bacteroidota; class Bacteroidia; order AKYH767-A; family OLB10; genus JANXSD01. The sequence goes on along the minus strand of JANXSD010000062.1, from coordinate 8,550 downwards.
CAAAATCTTTTTACCATTACTTCTTATACTGGGGCTGATCCAGAAGTAGCATATAATTCTACATCCTTAAAGGGCGATACAAATTATAACCCCACTCTGCTTCCATGGTTTGCTGGCCTTGATAAACGGGGCAATTATTTGCCTGCAAGAATACTGTCGATTAGTGTCGGGATAAAATTGTAGTTAAAACAAAAATCCGATTTTTGAGGTTAAACCCGAAACTTGACCTGTTCCCGTATCACCCCCTTTTAAATCATTGGTTAATTCAAAATATAAGGCATAGTCACTTGCTATTTTCTTCTTTACTCCGATACTAAGCCAAAAATTAGGCAGACTAGCAATTGGTTTAAGTTCCTGTACTTCTGGAGTAGCATTATTAATCTGGGTTGTCCGGATCGATTTTATACCCACCGTTTTCATGATTGGAATTGAAAAACCAAAAGCAACATATGGGTTTATTGAATTTGACCTAATGCTAATTCTAGGCCCTACTCTATACGTTAATAATTTATAATTTACGTCTGTCTTAATCGTCTCTTTGGCTGTCACCCCTCCCCCTACATCGCTTTGGTCAAAATATTCCGCGCTAAAAGAGCCATTTGAATAGACGAGTTCATTTTGGATACTAAGGAGCGAAATAGGATTTCGAAATTTTATTATGCTAGAAATGCCAAATGATAAATTAGTAGAAGAATTAAAACTGAATTTATCAAAGGATCTGTATAGCGGATCATTTCCCTTACCAAACGACAGGGTTGAAGTATTATTGCCAACAAAGAAACCAAGGTTATAATTTCCTTTCCTCTTCCAACTATCATCATATAAAACATAAAATAATTCTGCACGTGCATGTTGCAAGTACCAGGTATGATATCCACACATTCCAATTACCATCGATGAAATTTTATCAATCAAATGAAAATACAATACTGATTTGTTGAATGTTGTTATTCCGTTTTCGAAACGTGATTTTTCTTGCAATAATTCTTCGGCAGAATTAAATCCAAAAAACATCATCAGTTCGTAATTATTATATTCTTTAAAAACAAAATCATATACAGCTGGATTTGCTTCGCGAAGCAAGAGTCGATCTGTATTTAGAATTGTTGTTTGTAATTGTTTCATCTTCAAAGTAAAATTTAATTCTGTTTTTAATGAGAGATAAAACTAAAATCAAACATTTTATTTTATCACTTTCAATTCCTTCCCTATTTTCGTAAAGGCGGCGATGGCCTTATCAATATGGTGGCGTTCATGTCCGGCAGAAATTTGTACGCGTATACGTGCGTTTCCTTTTGCAACAACTGGATAGAAGAACCCAATGACATAAATTCCTTCCTCCAATAATTTCGCAGCAAATTCTTGAGCAAGTTTAGCTTCATACAACATTATCGGAACGATTGGATGTTCGCCTGGTTTAATATCGAATCCTGCTTCCGTAATTTTTGTTCTGAAATATTTTGTGTTCTCCCAAAGTTTATCACGCAATGCAGATGACTCACTTAACATATCAATAACAGCATTGGATGCGCCAACAATACTCGGTGCTAAAGAGTTTGAAAACAAATACGGACGTGATCGTTGACGTAATATTTCTATCACTTCTTTCTTTGAGGATGTGAATCCACCCATCGCTCCACCTAAAGCTTTTCCAAGTGTTCCTGTAATAATATCTACGCGACCCATTACATTACGGTGCTCATGTGTACCTCGACCGGTCTTGCCCATAAAGCCTGAAGCATGACACTCGTCAATCATCACTAAAGCGTTGTACTTATCGGCAAGGTCACAAATTTTATCTAGTTGCGCAATTGTTCCATCCATGGAGAAAACACCATCACTAACAATAATTCGCTGACGAAGATTTTGTGTTGCTTGCAATTGAACTTCTAAATCAGCCATATCATTATGCTTAAAACGATAGCGCTGTGCTTTGCATAAACGTACACCATCAATAATCGAAGCATGATTTAATTCATCAGAAATAATTGCATCCTGATCATTAAATAATGGCTCGAATACACCACCATTTGCATCAAAAGCAGCTGCATATAAAATTGTATCTTCTGTTCCCAAAAACTTAGAAAGTTTTTGCTCCAACTCTATATGAATATCTTGTGTACCACAAATAAAACGTACACTGGACATTCCAAAACCATGGGTATCGATAGCATCTTTGGCAGCTTCAATTACTTTAGGATGCGACGATAATCCCAAATAATTATTTGCGCAAAAATTTAAAACATCTTTTCCATTTGCAGTGATATCTGCAGCTTGTGGTGTAGAGATTACACGTTCTGCTTTATAAAGTCCTGCTTCGCGAATGTCGGCTAATTCTTTTTCAAGGATGGGTTGCAATGTATTGTACATGATATGTTTATTTGAGAGTGTAAATCTAATTAAAAGCTTTGAGTAACGAAACTAATAATGAGTTGATTTTCTGTTAATATTATATTATTATAAATTTATACCTATATTTGAGAAAACTCTGTAAAATGAAAAAAACATCTTGTTTAATTATCCCTTTTTCTAATTTTCTTCTTACGAGCAAGATCAGAAGTTATAGATACTGTAGTTGTAAATAAATATATTTTGAATTTTTCAAAAGCTATTAATGTTTTAAAAAACGATACAGATTTTAGGTCAACAGTTTTGTACGTTACAGATCAAAGTATTGAACCATATTATCATGCCTCATTTGATTCAATTTATTCTTCACATTATTTAAAGTATCATGTGAATTTAAAATTGATTTTAATAAATATTTTAAGAGAAGTTAGTTCTGATCCAAGTGAAATTGATGATGATTACATTAATCGCATGATTTTATATTTTAACAAAGAACATCTTGTACTTGATGTTACAATTCCAAATTATAATTTTTTTTCTTTGAAAGAAAACAATGGTTTAAATATCACACCAATAATTGCTTGGGATAACAATGAGGACACTCAAAAATTTTCCTGTATTAATTGTATGGACGAAGATTTTTTTGATATTAATGAAGCAAAAGAAAAAATGGTTTGGATAATTACATCTAGAATTAATCCAAACATAATTTATGGTTCTCCAACAAAATGGATAATAAATTGCACAGCTATTAAAAACAATGCTGTTACTTGTCAATATTGTCAGTCAAATTTCACACTTGGAAATTTACCACAAATGTCTGCAAACACAAACAATTGGGAACTTGGTATTAGAAATCGATTTACTAATTCAAGTAATATACCAATTGGTGTTGGCGGAAATGACAATTGCCTAAATGTATTCCCCAATCCGCTAACGAATCCACCAAATGCCTCTGGAGCCTACGCTATTCTAATTCCTAGAAAAGACATTACAGATTGCTTTAAAATCGTTAGTTATGCATGTAACAACCCTACCGGATATCATAGCGAAAAAGCAATAAAAGTTGATTACCCATTTATTGACTTTCAGAATACAGGAAGTTCAGCTACAGGTTATGTTCAAAAAGAAGGAAATGCAATGACACTATGTGAGAATTATATAAATCCCTTTGTTAATTATAATGAAAACATAGGAAGTTGTGGTCCATCAACTTTCAATTGGAGATTTACTGCTGCCTATGGTGTATATGAAATTAAAAGACCTACAGGAAACGGGAACAATCAAATGCCATTATATTTCGGGTATCCATTTTCGAAAGGAATATGGTGGGGCTCAAGTCCAGATATGACCGTTCTTTATGATTATGAATACGCATCTGATATTTGTAATACAATTAGCGGAAATTATCAACAACCTTATTACGGCGTAACTGGGTGTCCAATTTGTATTGATGCAGATCTGGTTTTGGGAAGTACGTCATTACCTGCAAAAGACCTACTTGTTAATAATGATCCTAATGTTATTTTAAATTATTGGAAACAATCTAAAATTCAAATAGGATTTGTCAACGGTTATTCCACGTTAGCAACAGGTTCTACTGGAAAATTTTTCGAATATTTTTCAGCAAGGTTGCCATACACCTGCCCTACGTGGAATCCAACAATCTTATTAAATACTTTCTCTTTGTTATATGGCAATGAATATGAAATAAACAAGCCAATTAGTGCTGCTGGAGCCGTATTTCCTGCAAATTCAAATTTTTACATTGACATTAAAGTAAATTATATTGACGGAACTTCAATAAATAGGCAGGAATGTATTTTAATCCCCGTAGCAACTTCAATCATAACTATACAACTCTTTGGTAGAATGAAAAATTATGATGCTGCTATTGTTAATTACCAAATAAAAATTTATCAATGAAACGTTTAATTTATTTACTTCTGTTTTTATTGTTTTTTACAAGCACAACTGTAAAATCACAAATAAGTTGGATATCCCCTATAACCAATGATATAAATAATTTATATTTCTATAATGGTAATGGTGGTAATATCTGCGGATCAAATACTGTAATTACATGTAGAAGTTTTAATTCCCTTTTAGATGGAACATATTATTGTAACTATCAAATTCATAGTAACTCTGGTCAATTGATTAAAGATACTAGTTTTAATTCAAATCAACTTTCGGGAGTAACCTTTGAAAAATGTCTTAGTTACAATCTTGGCTATATCCTAGCTCTTAGATATAGCGGGGGAACTTTTTTCGACTCTGATGTTTATCAATTTATAGATAATTCAGGAACGCCAACAATAACTATTTCAAACGACTCACTAGGATCATTCATTGATTTTAAACTTCATAACGACACTATGTTTAGTTTGACGAATGAGACTTACGTTGGTATAAAAAAATATGATTTAAATGGTAACTTTTGTTCGTTAACTAATATTGATACGAATAATGTATCTCATACTTTTAGGCCACATTCATTTATAATTGCAGATTCAAGCTACTTTGTTTATGGGCAAAAACAGTTTGCAATTAATGGCAATTTCAATACATCATTTTGTATAAGAAAGATTGATTTTAATGGAAATATTTTATTTGAACATCTATCAAATCCCTCCGTTGGATTAGATGAAATTAAAGATTTAAAAAGTAATTCTAATGGAGTTGTTTATTTAGGAGAATCCAATCAACAAAATGGTGTAACGAATATTAATTTAGTTCATCTTAATAACATTGGTCAAGCACTATGGGATACTTCCCTTACTTATCTTTCGCCAATTCGACAAACTTCACCAATAGTATATCAAAACGGAAAATATTATTTGGGAATAATTGCATTTGACTCTATAACAAACTTATACTCAAGTGAAATTCTTGAGTATAATGAAAACAATAATTCATTAACTAAAGTTTTTGAATTAGACTCCCTTATCTCAAGAGATTATTTCAAATTCGACCCCTTCCAAAATGGAATTATAATAGAAGGATTAGTTTTAAATGGAGTAAATCATAATTTTGATTTTTATTACTTAAACCAAAATGTAACAACTAAATTTGAAAGTTATACCGATACCACACAATCAACAAGTAGTTATTTTTTAATTGAAGGGAACAGTGTATATTTCGGAGGTTCTCAATTCATTGCTAAACTTGATTTAACTTTACTATCTGTTAAAAGCAATGAATTAAACGCTTCTTTGTTTAATTTATTTCCTAATCCTTGCTCAGATAAACTAACCATAAAAATTAATAATACGAATTTACTTAAATCAAATTTTGAATTAATTAATTCACTTGGTAAGGTAATAATTAGTTCGATTTTTCCACCTGAAACTATAGATTTAAGCAATATTCCAAGTGGAATTTATTTTGTTCGACTATATAATGTAACATATAGTCAAGTAAAATTAATTGCTGTTTCTCATTAAAGGTATGCACCGTTATCTTTATTAACTAAATCTCCTATTTCTACAACATCTGATACTTTTTACCCGGCAATGCTTTAAGTAGTCCTTTCATCTCCATACCCAATAAAACTGCCGATAATTTTGTAAAAGGCCATTGAAGATCTAAAGCTAGGCTATCAATATCCGATTTCGAATTCTGTTCAAGTATTTTCACTAGCGCTTCTTCATCAACATTTAAATCAACAAATAATTGCTTTTGAATTACCTTTGGCGCTAATTCGTTTTCGATGCTTGCAGCTCTTTCCCAACCCATCAAATAAGAAACATCAGCAGCAGAAGTAATCAACGCAGCACGATTTATTTTTATCAAATTATTACAACCTTCGCTGTATTGATCGTCCAGTCGTCCGGGCACGGCGAACACGTCACGCGAATAACTATGTGCAATATCAGCAGTGATTAATGCACCACCTTTCTTTGCAGCTTCTACAACGATTACTGCATCACAAATACCAGCAACAATACGATTTCTCGAGGGAAAATTTTCACGATCAGGATTTGTATTACTTGGATACTCGGTTAATAATCCGCCCAACTTTAACATCTTCGCCGCTGTTGAACGATGCTGTCCGGGATAAATTCTATCAAGACCATGAGCCATAACTGCAATCGTTGGAATATCAAATTTGAGTGCAGTTCGATGCGCATGAATATCGATACCATAAGCTAAACCACTCACGATTGTAACATCAAGTGCGGCGAGTTCTTCTATTAATTTCTCTGTAATTATTTTTCCATAATCGGATGCATTTCGCGTTCCAACCATCGCAATAATTCTACTTTTATTTAAATTAGCATTGCCTTTGAAATATAATAATATCGGGGCATCATGACAATGTTTTAAACGCTGTGGATAATTTTCATCGAGATAAAAATATGTTTGGATATCATGCTTCAAAATAAATTCTACCTCTTCATCGGCACGAGCGAAAATTTCATGCTTTGTAATTTTTTCAGCAGTTTTAGGGCCGATTTCCGGAATCTTTTCCAAAGCTTTTGACTTCTGTTTGAAGACAGCTTCTACACTTCCGCAGTAGCTTACGAGGTTACGCGCTAACACGGGGCCTACGTTCGGCATGAGCGACAAGGCAATTCGATACTTGAGTTCGTCTGTTGTTTTCATCATCATAAATTTGCTAATGCGGGATAAAAAAATCACCAAGTAGCATTTCTGTTGCAAAAATACTTTTATGTTTCGAAAATACATCGCATCTTTTCACCTGATTTGAAAAAAAATTATCATGAAGTCAATTATAGATACTAAAAATCACCTTTGGAATTACAAGAAATGGCGCATTACTACTTTGATGATGTGTGTCGCTTTGGTATTGCTTTTTACCATAACATCCTCAGCACAAGAAGGTTCCATCACAGGAAAAATCAGTGATGCTTCCACTCTCGAAAGTCTACCTGGCGTTTCTATCGTTATTCAACCAGGCAAAATTGATATCACCACAAATCCGCAAGGCGAGTATATTATCCATTTGAACGCGGGTGATTATACGATGCAAGTGCATTCTATGAGTTATGAAGCGCAGGAAAAACATATTTCAGTTAAAGCCGGAGATAATTTGAAAGTCGATTTCAGATTAAAATCGACAAGTATTGAGATGTCGACTATTGTTGTGAGTGCTGGGAAATTCGAACAAAAACTGGATGAAGTTGTAGTTTCGATGGAAGTTCTGAAGCCTGCGCAGATCGAAAATAGCAATCAAACAACGATGGAAACGGCAATTGAAAAAGTTCCTGGCGTAACTGTGATTGATGGTCAGGCGAATATTCGAGGTGGTAGTGGCTTTAGTTATGGAGCTGGTAGTCGTGTGTTAGTTTTGGAGGATGATTTGCCTTTGCTTGCCGCTGATGCTAACGATGTGAAGTGGAGTTTTTTACCAATAGAAAATATTGAACAAGTAGAAATTTTAAAAGGAGCATCATCCGCATTATTTGGTTCGTCGGCACTGAATGGGGTTATCAATTTGCGTACTGCATTTCCGAAAGATACTGCCGAAACAGTTTTTAATTTTTATACTGGCGTTTATGATACACCTTCTAACAAAGACATGAAATGGTGGGGCAATAATTCACAAGCAACAACAGGAGTAAACTTTTCACACCGCCAAAAATTTAAGCAATTGGATGTTGTATTGGGTGGTCATTATTTTGATGATAATGGCTATCGGCAAGGTGAATCAGAAAGACGATATCGTCTGAATACAAATTTGCGTTATCGCTTTAAAAATATTCAAGGATTGAGTGCTGGTATTGCAGCAAATGTTCAACGCAGTGAAGGTGGATTGTTTTTATTGTGGGCGAACGATACAACAGGAGCGCTTACACCTTTAGGAGGATTAGATTCTGCAACAACAACATTAAGTTTATATACAACTACACGAGCAACGATTGATCCATACATTACTTATGTTGGAAAATCAAGTAGCCATAGAATTCGCACTCGCTATTTTTTAACGAATAATAAAAATAATACGAATCAAGAAGCAAAATCAGAGATCTATTATGGCGAATATTTATTTCAACATCACTTTAAAGAATTACTAACATGGTCGTTGGGATTAAGTGCAAGTAATTCAAAAGTGAGTGGCAATCTTTATAGTAAGCAATCAGGAGATAATAATGCTGCATATACGCAAGTTGACATGAAATATAAACGCTTTAATGTTTCAGCTGGATATCGTATTGAGCAAGGGAGAATTTCTTC
>JANXSD010000045.1 GCA_025352785.1 Bacteroidota bacterium | reverse complement strand
AGTCATATCTGTATTTAAATCTAGTGATTGCGCATCCGGAACTTCTAACCAATCACTTATGCCATTAAAATGATATGCTGTATTAATTGCCCATTCCTACCTGTTGTTAATGTTGGACCATGAACGATACAATTATTATTGCAACCACTTAAATCTAAAGCCCCACCACTAAATGGATAATCACCTACTAAGCCGAGGGAAATGGATTGTGAGAATCCATTTGAATTCATAAAAATAAATAAAATAACAAAAATGCTTGTGTATTTTTTCATGTATTAATTGCTTATTTCTATAATTTTTATGGAGATATTTAGTTTTACTGCAATAATACTTTTGAACTATAATTTTTTCCATTTAATGAAATATTAATTAAATATAATCCACTCAAAAAATCTGTTGTAAGATTTATGGTTTTAGAAAATTTTCTAGATTTTAATTCAGTTGCATCTGAATAAATTGCTTTTCCTAACATATCGACCACAAAAATGTTTGCTTTCGAATCCAGCATCTCTGAATTTGAAAAGTCAATTGTAAATGATCCTGAATTTGGATTAGGATAAATTAAAAAATTTGGAACAGATTCAATAACTTCAGTTATACGATCAGGATTGCTCATTCTGCAATTTACATTTGCAATTATATTATTAGCTGAAATTCGAGAACAACTAGTCGAAACATTTGTTGTAAAAACCTGATAATTTCCAGGATTTTTTGCTGCGAAACTACTTGAATTAGCTCCATTTATTGAAATATTCCCTCTATACCAGTGATAAGTATATCCTGCTGTAATGTTACTCGATTGTAGAATTAGTGAATCACCAGCACAAAATGAAGTTGATCCAGTATAATTTATCGTATTTGCTGCATTATCTAATCTAGTTAATGTAATTGAATTTGATCTAACACTTCCACATCCATTTGTTACAATACAGGAATATCTTCCACTAGAATTAGCTGAGTAATTTCTACTGTTTGCTCCAATTATACTCCCACAATTCTTTTTCCATTGATAATTACCACCAATATTATTTTTTATCGATAATAATACGTCAGAACCTTCGCAAAAATTACGATTTCCGTAAGATTCAATTTGAGCAATTTGTGTCCCGGTGCATTGTGTACTTTGATAAAGAGACAAGATCTCAGAACGACTTAATGATCTATTGTAAATTTTTATTTCATCAATAATTCCTTTAAAACTTGGAATACCATTACTATTTTTAGCAAACCATAATGGAACAGTATTTACTCCAATATTATTAGGAACGAAATTAGAAGATTTTAAAATTCCATCTAAATATATTCTTTGAGTATCGGCATCTTGTGTAAAAGCGGCGCAATACCAAATATTAGATTTTATATATTCATGATAATCATATAATCCTTGGTTCCAATTGTTATTACCAGCAGAACCCATAAAAATATCTTTAGTAGAATCAAAAGCATTGCAATTATAATCTACTACATTATCTGTAAATAGCGCACCATAACCTGTACCTCCATTTGCCGTTGTCCACTTACTAATTAATGTATTCCCTTGGCAAAGTCCTGTATAATATCCTTCAGCTTTAAAGACTACATAAATTGTAATTGCAGTATCTAGGTCTAAAGAATTCGCATCAGGAACTTCCATGTAATTTGTTATTCCATCAAAATGATACGCTGTATTAGGGATTCCACCCTTTCCCGCAATTGGAACAGCACCCCATACTATTGCGTTGTTTCCAAATCCACTATTATCAAGCGAATTTCAATTGAATGAATTAACTCCCACTAAACCAGTAGACAATGACTGAGAATAAGTTTTAATTGAAAATAAAAGAAGAACAATCTTAAATATACAAAGTAGATTTTTTTTCATTTTAAAATGTTTAAGTACGAAAATATAAAAAAAAATCGATCATTCTAACATTATTTTTTTGCAATCACCCTAAAAAATAGCTTATTGCCAACTCATAACTGGCTAGACCCAAACCTGCGATTACACCTCGGCAGTTTTTGGCCATCAAGCTAATATGCCGGTACTCTTCACGTGCGTAAACATTGGAAATGTGAACTTCGATAACAGGTGAATTAATGGACGCTACTGCATCTGCAATGGCAATAGAAGTATGCGTATATCCTCCCGCGTTAAAAATAATTCCATCAGCTTCAAAGCCAATTTCATGAAGTTTATTGATCAACTCTCCTTCTACATTACTTTGATAATAACTGATGTTGGCCAAGGGAAATTTCAATTTCATGGCTGTTAAAAAAGATGCGAAATCTCTATCCCCATAAACTTCTGGCTCCCTCTTTCCAAGAAGATTTAAATTTGGTCCGTTTATGATTTGCAGGTTCATATATGACGCTAAATTAATCCAAATTATTATAATGTATAATTTGCTTAAAGGCTGAATAAAAATACAGTTTTCATCAAAGTTAATTCCGATGGATAATCGTTTTAAAAAGATTATTCGTCAATTATGCATTTGATATTATTAGTTGTTTTATATGGGATTAACTTTACAGAGAATATGAAAGCATGGGAACCCTATTTAAAAGGTTTTAAAAGTTATTTGCAACTGGAAAGATCGCTCTCTGCCAATACATTGGAAGCATATCTACATGATTTGGAGAAGTTTATCCAATTTATGGATTATAAAAAGATCCAAGTAGTACCCGAAAAAGTCGATCATGATTTACTTCAGGAATTTATTGGCTGGATCAACGAATTAGGAATGACTGCCAGAACGCAAGCACGTGTTTTATCAGGAATGAAGGCTTTCTTCAAATATTTATTGATGGAAAATCAAATAAATGATGATCCAACCGAGTTAATTGAAGGCCCAAAAATTGGTCAGAAATTACCCGATTTTCTCACTGTTGAAGAGATAAACACAATTTTTGAAGCTATCGACAGAAGTAAGCCTGAAGGCGAAAGAAATAAAGCTATGCTCGAAACATTATACTCTTGCGGTCTCCGTGTTTCTGAACTCATAAATCTTCGATTAAGTCAAACTTACTTAGATATTGGTTTTGTAAAAGTAACAGGTAAAGGAAATAAAGAACGAATAGTACCAATGGGAACTAGTGCTATCAAACAAATACAAATTTATCTCGAAAGCTACCGAAGTCACATAAATATCCAACCCAATCACGAAGATTATATTTTCTTAAATAGACGAGGTAAAAAACTTAGCCGTGTTTATATTTTTATGATCATAAAGGATTTACTTTTCAAAACAGGGCTCCGTAAAACTATTAGCCCACATACATTTCGACATTCTTTCGCTACACATTTAATTGAAGGAGGCGCTGATCTTCGAGCAGTGCAAGAAATGCTCGGACATAGCAGTATCACTACTACTGAAATTTATACGCATCTCGATCGAGATTATCTTCGCTCTGCCATCCTTCAATTTCATCCGAGAGGATAAGCGATTTTCACAAAATAAAATCACTACTTTCTTATTTTGTTTTTTTAGCTACATTTAGAGCCTAAGAATTCATATATGGCTTACCTATTTCAAGAAGCAACTGTTGTTAATATTATTGATGAAAATGATATCGTTAAGCGGTTTTTCATCAAAGTTCCGGATGAAATCCCGTTTACTTTTAAAGCTGGACAGTTTATTATGCTCGATTTACCAATTGATTCAAAATATACTAATAGAAGTTATTCAATCGCCTCTGCGCCAAGTAATGATAATATTTTTGAATTGTGTATCGTTTTAAATCCAAATGGATTAGGGACGCCTTACATGTTTAAGAACTTTGAAATTGGAAGTAAAGTAATGATTTCAAAAGTGCTCGGAAAATTTGTTTTACCTGAAGTAATTGAACATGATATCTGCTTCATTTGTACTGGAACTGGGATCGCACCTTTAAGAGCTCAATTATGGGATATAATTAACCGTAAAGCACCTCATAAAAATATTTATATGGTGTTTGGAAACCGATGGGAAAAAGATATTGTATATCGTAAAGAAATGGAAGACCTAGAAAAAGAATATCCTGAATTTAAATTTCTACCTGTATTATCAAGAACCAACGAAGGTTGGAATGGCAAATCAGGTTATGTACATGCAGTGTATGAAGAAATATTTAAAGATCGACGACCTGCATTTTTCTTTATTTGCGGATGGGCAGATATGTTAAAAGAAGCAAGACAACGAATCGAAGGCATGGGCTACGATAAAAAGGCAATCCGATTTGAATCATATGATTAAAATTTAATGATAAAAATTACAACCCATCAAAACAAAATATAGTGCTGATGGGTTTTTTGTTATAATAAATTAAATAAAATGGCTTCAGGAAAAAAATTTCGTTTTATGGCGAGTATCAAAAGGAAAGAAGATGCTCCGGAATTTGGATTTGGTAACAATGCAAATAATGCACATCAAAGAGTTCTTAATCCAGATGGTTCCGCCAATATTGCACGTTTAGGAGGAAATAAATTTAGCCTAATCAATATTTACCATGCATTAGTAACTATGTCGTGGGCTAAGTTCTTTCTTATCGTTTCTTGCTCTTATATGATAGTGAATTTCCTTTTCGCTATACTTTATTACATAATCGATCCAAATGCAATTAGTGGAATGATTTATTCTTCAGAACTACAAAAGTTTGAAGAAATTTTCTTCTTTTCTGCTCAATCATTAACTACAGTAGGTTATGGAAGATTAAATCCAACTGGAACATTTAATAGCAGCTTAGCATCAATAGAATCCTTTATTGGATTATTAGGATTCGCATTAGCTACTGGATTGCTATATGGAAAATTTTCTCGACCAACAGCTAAATTATTATACAGTAAAAATGCTTTAATCGCCCCCTACTCCAATCCAAGATTTGTAGACAAAGCATCTACTGCATTAATGTTTAGAATAACGAATGCGCGATCAAATCAGTTGATAGAAGTTGAATCTCAAATTTTATTTTCCTATAATGAGGAAGTAGATGGTAAGTTAATTCGAAGATTTCAACGATTAAAATTAGAAGTTGAAAAAATTAGCTTCTTAGCAATGTCTTGGACTATTGTACACCCTATTGATGATGAAAGTCCTTTAAGAGATTTAACAAAAGATGATTTTGAAAGTGTGGATGCAGAATTTTTAATAAACATAAAGGCCATCGATGATACTTATGTTCAACAAGTATATGCAAGATCATCTTATAAATGGCAAGATCTTATCTGGAATGCAAAATTTGTTTCAGTAATTACTCAAGCAAATGATGGAAGAACTGCAATCGATTTAAGGAAAATAAGTACTTACGAGATAATGAGTTAATTAGATAATGAGTTAATGAGTTAATGAGTTAATTAGATAATGAGATAATGAGTTAATGAGTTAATGAGTTAATGAGTTAATTAGAAAATTAGATAATGAGTTAATTAGATAATAAGATAATGAGTTAATTAGATAATAAGATAATGAGTTAATGAGAAAATTAGATAATGAGTTAATGAGAAAATAAGATAATGAGTTAATGAGATAATAAGATAATGAGTTAATGAGTTAATGAGATAATAAGAAAATGAGTTAATGAGAAAATGAGTTTTTGTGATAATAAGTTTATGAGATAAAGAGTTAAAAGCAAATAACAATTGAAACAATTTCGAACATTCCTTCTTCTAGTTTTTCTTTTTCCAAATTTAATACTGGCTCAAAACAATATAAAAGAGCAACAATTATACAACTACGCCTATAAATTAGAAGTTGAGGGCAAGCTTAATGAATCTATTTCGATCTTTAAAAATTTGCTTCGCAATGATTCGAATAATATAAATTTATTACAAAATACATCCATTTTATATTCAAAAATTGGACATGCTTTACCAGAAGCAACAACTGGCAAATACAGTTGGTACGAAACCGCTGACTACCTAGCAAAAAAGGCAATTGTTATCAACAATCAAAGCGCGGATGCACATTATGCACATGCTTTAGCGATTGGTTTATTAAGCGAAAAAGCTGGATTCAAAACGAAAATAAGTAATGCAAAACTTATTAAAACAGAAGCTGAATTAGCAATAAAATTAAATCCAAAACTTCCAGGCCCGTATCATATTTTAGGAAGGTGGCATACTATCGTTGCTGGATTTAACACATTTGAAAGAGCAATGATTAGTGCTCTCTTTGGTAAAATGCCAGGAGGAAGTTATGAAAATGCAATTGCAAATTTTCAAACAGCTATAAAACTTGAACCATTAAATGCAATTCACTACTTACAACTTGCACTAACCTACCAAGAAAGAGATAATAATGGAGATAAATTATTAGCCATAGCGAATTTAAATAATGCGATAAAAATTGTTCCCAGAAACGAAGATGAGCAAATCACAAAAAATGAATGTGAAGATTTATTATTAAAACTAAAGACTAAATAAATTATTTAAACCAAGTTTTAATTTTTTCTATAGGGAGAAATCCATAAAGCTCGGGGACTAATTTGAAGTATACAGTCGCTCCAATATATAACATTGAAATCATAATGGATCTCAATAAAATATCCATAAATGGATTGTAAAGCGAAGGGATTATAAAATTAAAAAGGAAGCAGCCAGTAATCATTGCCAAAATTAAAAGTGTTGTTTTGTCAAATGGTTGAAAATGGAAATATCGCCAAACCATTAAAAAATTAGCACCATTAAATAATATTTGAGAAACGGCAGTTGCAATTGCAGCACCAATTAATCCAATATGTGGAACAAGCAACATTTGTAAAATAAAATTAACTACTACTAATAAAACCATTAGCAATGCACCTGGTTTGTATTTATGAGAATAAAGGAGAATGGCATTATTTAAACCAGTTGCCATATTAAACATTGAACTAATGCTTATTATTAAAACCACATAATGTCCTTCGCTATATTTTGCAGGAAGAAAATTCAATAAATTAACAATATTTACATTTATACCGACAAAAAGTAGCCCCCCAATTAAAAGCAAATATTTAACACTTTTATTGTAAATTTTTTGTATCTCAATTTTATTGTTTTCGTTCCATGCATACGAAATTTTTGCCGAAGCAATTTTTTCCAAAGCTCCTAAAGGTGCTTCAATAACTGTTGGAATGAATGCGGCAATAGTATAAATTGCAACATATTCTAAACTCATAAATCTAGCCAACATAATTGTTGATAGTTCCTTAAATCCAACCGCGGCAACTGTTCCTGTCCACAACATTAAGCCATAGGTAAACATGGAACTTACAGGTTGTTTTTTAAAGAAACTCCATTCGACAATCCAACCTGGCTTTTCAATATAATACAAATAAGAAAGAAGTAAAAATAATTGAATAATATAAACCCCAATAAATCCATAAATAAATTGGGAAAAGGTTAATAATTGAAAATGGTAAATTGTAACAACACCCATTACCAATATCCTAACTACAACATCATTTATAAAAGGAGGAACAGTAGTTTTTAATCGAACAATTAAATAGGTTGTCAGAGTGAAAATTGCAGAAAAAATTGCAATCATTGGAAAAATACAATAATAATATTCTACAAACAATTTTGATTTAGTCTGGTAAACAGACATTACATAGTTTTTGGTTAACCATAATAAAGCAAAACTTATAAATAATCCCATTAAGGTGATCAACATAGCAAAACCAATATATCCATAATTTCTACGATCAGGATTATTGAAGGCAGGAAAATATTTATTAGTAATATTATTAACCCCTAGAGGTACAAAAGTTGCTATCAAAAATGAAAAAGAATATAATATTCTGGTAAGACCTAATTCTTCTGGAGTAAGGAAGCGGGGTTGAATTATGAAAAGGCTAATAAAGCCTAATGCAATTCCAGCATAGGCACTTAATAGGTTTTTTAAACTTTGTCGTTGAATGACTCCCAAGGTTTACAAAACTAAGTATTCATAGTAATATTCGCTTACTTTTGTACCTAAATTAATTATTCAATGGCCCGAATATTAAGTTTGATGCCTTACCATGTTTTTCCACCACAAACAGGTGGCCAAAAAGCCATTTTTACATTCACTAGTTCTTTAGCTAAACAACATGAAGTTTTAGCTGTCTCAACAAACCTAAATACCAACCCCGAAAAGGCTCCATTTGAATTATTAAATTTCTTTGGTCCTACCCGTTGGCGATACCTAAATGTTTGGGACGTTTATAAGGTATATAAACTTTGCAAAAGCCGGAAAATCCAATATATTATTACCGATCATCCCTATTACGGTTGGCAGGCCTATGTTTTAAAAAAGCTATTGAAAATACCATGTTATGTCAGATCCCATAATATCGAATATCAGCGATTTAAATCCATAGGAAGCCCTGTTTGGCGATTACTTTATTGGTATGAACGTTGGGTATATCGTTTTTCAGATGCTTTATTTTGCATTACTGATGAAGATAGAGATTTTGCAAGAAAAGAGTTTAATTTAAGTGATAAACATTGCCAAACATTAGCCTATGGAATTCCCTATAAAGATCAACCAGTAACCTTTCCAATTGAAAGAGCTCAAATTTGTGTAGAACAAAATATTCCTGCTAATATCCCCATCATCCTTTTTAACGGAGCATTAGACCATTTTCCAAACCAGCAAGCTGTTGAAGATATTCTTTACAATATCAATCCCAAACTTAAAAAGCAATTACCAGATTATAGAATTCTAATTTGTGGTAGAAGAATTCCGGATTCCATAAAAAATCTTCCTGCGCAATTATGGGACAAAATTATTTATACCGGCTTTGTTGATGATATTGATTTGTATATTAAAGGAGCTGATCTACACATTAACCCTATAATTTCAGGTGGTGGTGTTAAAACAAAAGTTATTGAAGCTTTAGGTTATAGTAAAAATGTGGTGTCGTACTTTACAGGTGCTATAGGTATTGAAAAGCAACTGACAAATAATAAATTAACTATAATTGAAGACAACAATCATATCGAATTTGCAAAACAAATTACTAGCACCTTAAAATTAGATCCAACTCCTTGCCCAAGAGAATTCTATGATTATTACTTCTTAGACAATATTATTAAAAAACTAAATTTGTTTTTTGCTTAAGTTAAATCATTTTATAAAAATAAGGAGTTCCTGAAATCATCTTTGGCATTAATCGAACTAATTGAATAATATTAAGTGAAAAACCATACCAACGTTTTAACTTTTCACTTGATCCAGTCAATAGGAAAATACAACTTATTATAAAGCTCCAAACAACTTCCAAACTATAAAAAATTAGAATAAATAAATACCAGATTAATCCATACTGTTTCCTAATTCTTAAAATGTTAGAAACCATTAATTGAAATCCACGTTTAGTATGCAATTCATAATAGCCTCTTTCTTGATCATTATGTTCTAATTTACTACTAAAACCTTCGTAATGTATTACGCTTAAATCACCAAAAAGAACTAAATTACCTACTCTACCTAGACGATAACACCATTCTGTTTCTTCTGCGTATAAAAAGAAATCCTCATCCATAAATCCTGCAGACAAAACGGCTGATTTTTTAACCATTAAGAAAGCTCCACTAATCCAATCAACATTTACAGATTCTGCTCTATTTATTACGTGAGGTGCCTTTTTCCCTATTAATTTTGACAACCTTTTAATTACAAAGCCTGTAACGGGTAAAGGCAATAGATAATTTAGTCCACCAGCTACAAAATAACTACCACTGATTTGAGGAGCACCATCATCAAATTTCAAATTCAATCCAGCGGCAACTAAACTTTTATCGTGATTTAATCGGGTATAACAAATTGATATGGCATTATTTTCAAGAAGTGTGTCGGTATTTAATAGTAGATAACAATCACCATTTGCAACCTTCATTGCAGCATTATTTCCTCTTGCAAAACCATAATTACCCATCATATCAATCCAAACAATTGATGGGAATAATTTCAAGAAAAAATCTTTATCATCGGAGGCTGAACCATTATCTGAAACAATTATTTCAAACTTAAAATCCGTCTCATTTTCAATTATACTTTCAATACACTTTTGAAGAAAAAAGCGTGTATGGTAATAAACAAAAATAATTGATAACATGATTTTAGAAATTGTCTTTTATTGCATTATCTCTTTAAAAAATTACTATTTATTTTTGTAAATCAAATCTAAAATATCCTTTTCATCAGTATATGGAATAAATAATTTTTCAGATTTAATTGGAGAAAACAAGAAATTCCTTGCATCAGGATGAATATGCACACTTTCAGTAAGCATTATTCCATCTTTGCCAATAGAATAAATCGAATAATTAATATCTCTAAAAAAACTTTCGATATCATAAGAAAGACTTTTTGAAATTCTATTTTTCATATCTGGTAAATAAAAAGATAAAATTTCGTAAATATTTACCTCGCAAATTACGGAGGGCTTATGTTTCTTAAATAGTTCTTCTGAACCTCTAAGAACATTAAGTTCATAATACTCTGCATCCATCTTTATTAAATCAACCTTTTCGATTTTTTCTTCATTTACAAAAGTATCAAGAGTGATTTGCGGAACTGTTATTTCTACAGGTCTATTATGCCAAGAAGATGTAAATGCTTCACTTGTTGAACTTACACTTGTACTAGAATTATCTGAAGGAACAAAAAATGAAACTGAACCATCACTATCACCAACCGCCTTTTGAATTAATTTACAATTTTTAATTTCATTTAAACTAAAGTTTTCTAAAAGACGTTTTGCATTAGCTGGAGCAGGCTCAAATGCATATGATAAAATAAATGAATTACATTTTTCAGCCAATATTGAATACAATCCAATATTTGATCCGACATCTATAAAAGTTTTAGAACCTTTACATAAAATACAAAACAAACTTAATTCATCTATTTCCCAAACTCCATATTCTTTTATTAAAACTGAAGTTAGATTATCTTTTGATTTGTTACACAATTTAATCCTTTTTCCTAACAAATCAATTGAAACTACATTCGGCGAAAAATAAACGCGCAAATTGTCTAATACTATGACAAGTTTACTCATTAACCTTGAAATAAGCCCGAATACAAAACTAATTAAATATTTTATCATCTATAACTTTTTAACCGTTCCAATCAATCAAGCCAGTTCCCGACCAATGTCCGAAGGATGTTAAATCCATCTTAGGCCTTTTAATATCTTTCCAAATTTTAATCATAGTCCACATTCTAATATCATCGAACATAACTATGCAATTTTGCTTTAATTGAATTTCTTCTAATTTATTTAAAATTATTTTTTCTTGTATTCCGTCTTTTAAAGCATCAACAAAAATAAAATCAGCATTCATAAGCAAATGCTTATGCTTTATAAAGCCAGAATCAGTTGTGAGATCATCCAAATGTTGTACTAATTTACCATCATTAAAATCACTTTGCATAAAACAAGTGTCGCGAAACTCATCCCATTTTACTATATCAAATGTATGAACAACTGCATTAGATGGAGTATATTTTTTCAATACCAAACTTGCCTGCCCAAGAAAGGTTCCAATTTCAATTACAACTTTTGGTTGCATTGTTTTCATTAAAGCTCCAAGTAGTTTATAATGTTCTCCTGGATAAACACTTACCCATTTCTGCTCAATTTTTTCACGAGAAGCTATATCAATTAAGTCTATGTTTTTCAATTCATTTATAGCTGTAATACTTAAGTCTAATAAATGCGGTGAAGGTGAAACATCATCATGTAAAGATGAAATTATAGACAATTGTGAAGAAGGGGAATCTATTGGGCTAAATAGTTTATTGAAAAACTTTTGCAAATAAATTTTAATCCTTGTTTTAGGAATATAATTAGTTTTCAAATCGAATATTTTATTTAATACAATAGTAAATTGTGTTTTTTATTAATTCACTGTCTTCAAATCGTTTATTGTGAAAGATTAATCTTTCACAATAATTACCTCTATACTATCTACTCTAACGTCGTTCGAAAATTCAGCAATATGTTTTGACACCCATTCCTTTGATAAACTAAACGTTGGTTTTTGTTTAAATGCCACAAAACCTAATGTTATAGCGAGATGTTCTTGACGAAATGCGTAATTAAAAATGATATAATGATTAAATCCAGCCTGTTTTAACAATGATTCAGTTTCATTTTTATCAAATAAAGACTTATGAAGTTGTTCAAGCCACCAACCATCAACGTGCTCAGGATCACCATGAGTAAATCTATATACATGATAAAGATCAAAAGTATCCGAAAGTAATCCTTTCTTTTTCTCAAGATACGCTTGAGCAACTTTTTCAAAATCTGGGAAACCAACAAAAACTACTTCACCATCAGGTTTTAGCGCCTTATTAATACTTGCTAAACATTTAACACGATCATTTATATATAAATGTTCAAAAAAAGCATTGCTAAAAATTGCGGAAACACTTGAATTTGGGAAAATAGATAGATCACTACAATCATGAGAAATATCAGTTGCTAATGTGGTTCGAAAATCAACATTTATAAAGCCATTTAACTTAATATCTCCACAACCAAGATGTACTTTTGTTGTGCTTTTCAATAAAGTAATTACTCTCTCCTTTTTAGCTGAAATATCTTCTAAACTTTTTTGTGATATTCGTTTAAAAGGAAGAAATAGCATTTTTTTAACTTCTTGTATAATAGCCATGAAATTAATTTTTTATTAGATATTTATATTGAAAACCCATTCAATTTTAGTTGAATGTATATTTTATTACAGTTTTAATTTACAAATACAAAGATATGAATTTTGGGTTTATCTTAGTCAATAAGTCCTTTCTTTACCTCTTCGTATCACCGCTTAAAACTCTCCAAACCTGTCCCATTCTCTTTTTTAAATAAAATTTTTGAGGTACGGTAGTAGGAAACTCCTTTAAATATTTTATAATGAAATCTGCTATGTTACTTCCTGCACTCCATCTTAATTCTTGCCACAAATTATTATACAGCGGATGGAAATTTTTAATGAATTTATGGTTGTTTTTATCTGTTGCTTTCCATAAATTATAGTAACTTGTAATATTGAAATCAGCCATATGACCCCAACTATTTAACTTGAACCAAATCTCCTCTTCTCCCCTAGCCCAAGTTTGATGGAACAAGTAAAAAGGAGTGTATCGAATATAATGATTGCATCTTCGCGCCCTTTGATATTCAGGTTTATTGGTTGCTAGTACTACTGTTTCAAAACTATCATTAATGTATAAGAATCCATCTTCTGTTTGCTTAAATAATGGTATTAAGAATGCTCCAATATCAATGGGTTTCGCTCCAGGCAAGGTCCATTTTGCTTTCGATTTTAAGAAATCGACAAACTGTTTGAAGTCTAAGAAATATTCATCACTATCAATTTGTACGATCCATCCACCATCACCCATTTTTTGAGCAAGCATATTTCGTTCTCTCGAATCATTTGCCAATGCATCTAAACTTGCATCAAAAAAATCATCTTTATAAATAGTAATTTTATTTTTAATATCTATTTCCTTTATCCAATTCCAGAATTTATCATCTATCTCAAATTTAACTCCTGCCCATGTTCTATATTCCTGATCAACAGCTAAAGTGATTGTATCAGAATATTCATAGATGCGAGGTAAAGAATTGTAGATATACTGGTAGTCGAACGACACCAACATCCCAACTTTTATCTTTACGTCATCCATTTTAATCTATTCTTTTATGGTTGATGATAATTATGCTTTGTCAATTTTACTTGAAGCATCTTTTCTTGTTTTCACAACCATACCTACAAATAAAACGATCAACAAAACCGATCCTATCAAAGAATATTTCTCACCAGCCTTATAAACTTCTGGTTCAAATTTAAATTCAATATCATGCTTACCAGAAGGAATTTTCATACCTCGTAAAACATAATTCACACGAATATGATTTACTAATTTCCCATCCAAATATGCATTCCATCCTTTCGGATAATATATGTCGGAGAAAATAGCAAGCTGATCTTTTGTAGAATTGGAAATGTATTTTAAATCATTCGGAGCATAACTCGTTAACTTTATTAATGCAGAGGAATCACGACCCGTTTCTAACCCTTTTACTTCATCCGCAAAGCGTTGGTCTATTACAGCAGAATTTCTAGTATCCATGCTATCTAATTCTTTCATCTCTGCATCCGCATTCGGAACTACTTTCCAATTATCAACAAACCAAGCATTCCCTAAAGCAGCATTATTAATTTGCACCATAGGCGAACGATCCTGAGGATTCGAACCAATAAAATATTTCGTATTCAACATGTTTAATACATTCATATTGCCTTTGCTAATCTGATATTCGATTAACTCTTGATAACGTTTCAACTTCGCACCATGATACCCACCAATAGATTTATGAAAGTACGACGTACTAGCATCATTAAAAGTGCTTACTGATGTGTTCATGACTCTGTAATACGTTTTGTCCTGCAAAATTTGCTCATCAGCAGCAGTCATCTCAAAGGGTTTCTCTGCATTCGATTTAGAAGTGAAATTAGTATTGTTTAAAAAACGTTTATCCACACCGATCATATCAAATAGAATGAATAGTGCCAATCCGCAAAGCATATACGATGATTTCAATTTCCCTTTCAGCCAAAACCACATCAAACTAAAACCAACTGCAACAAAAAATAAGGAACGCAATGCATCTAATCTCAATGCACTTTCGCGATCACGAACTAATGCCGATAATAACCAATCGTATTGTTTTAATTGCTCATCACCTAGCCCTCTGAAATCACCAAACATCCCAGGAATAAATACAAATAACGCACATATTCCACCAACTATATAAAACGAATACAACAATGCTTTTTTGAGCTTTTCTTTATCCACCCCCTTCTCCATAAATTTCATCACTGCAAGTACTGCCCCCAACGGAATCGCAAATGAAACGAGTACCAACATCATTGATACCGCCCTAAATTTATTGTACGCTGGAAAATGGTTGAAGAAAAAATCTGTTAACTCATGAAAGTTTTTTCCCCATGCTAATGTGATTGATAATACACTTACTGCGATTAACCACCATTTCATTCTACCTCTCAATAAAAACATCGCTAACACGAATAAATAGAAAGGTATTGCACCATTATAAACCGGACCAGATGTCATTGGTTGTTGTCCCCAATATAGCGGAGCAGCTTTCACAAATGATCTCGCTTGATCTTCACCAGCATTTTGCACTAATGCTTTATAAGTGTCAGAGTTTTCACCCAACTGATAGGATGACGATCCTCCATTAAAATTAGGAATTAATAATGTCATGGTTTCCATTTTTCCATAACTCCAATCTGTAGCATAATCTTGATCTAATCCAGTACTCGCTTTTTTTGCTGTTAATTCAGATGCTCCACGAGTTGAAAATTGTCCGTATTCATACGTTCCCCATAAACTTGGGATATTGGGTAATACTGCTAAAACAACGGCGACAACTAGTACTAAACTAGCTTTCATAAAATCGCCAATGGTTTTATTCAATACTGCATTTATTCCTTCACAAAGCACTAATACACCTATCGCAAGCGAGAGATAATAGGTGATCTGTAAATGATTGGCATAAATCTCTAATGCAAGGGCCATGGCCGTTAAAATCCCTCCTTGCCAAATCTTCCCTCGATAGGCCATCAAAACACCGGCAACTACTAGAGGTAAAATTGCTAATGCATGTACTTTCGAATCGTGACCCGCTTGTAAACAAACAAATTGATAGGAGCATAAAGCATACGCAAATGATCCTGCAATGGCCAAACGATAATCAGCCTTTAAACTTATCAATAACAAATAAAATCCTATCAAACTGAGGAACAACAAATTTGCTGGAGCAGGAAGCCATAACCACAAAAATGTATTCACGAAACGAATTAAATTTCCTGAATAAACTACTGAAATCTGATATGCTGGCATTCCCGAAAACATGGAATTAGTCCATAAAGCTTCTTGACCAGTTTGGTTTCTGAAATCTGTAATCTCTTTCGACATACCAATCCACTGACCAATATCATGTTGCTGAAGCGCCTTTCCGGATAAAATGGGAGAGAAATACAAAATGGTAACTAATAGAAATACCCCAATGGCTATTAAATGAGGTTGTAATTGTTTGAAAATTGAGTTTTTCATACGCTGTTTAATTCGGACTCCGAAAATACAGCGAAAAAATGAAAGCGAAGGCCCTCTTAACTAGTCTTTAATTTCAACATAGTCAACATATTCGCCATTATTACTGTCAACACCACCTTTTTTAGAGGTAATATTGTCCTCTACTGTCACGTATCCATCTGGCTTTTTAACTTGATTAGGATCCTGTTGTTGCTGCATTTTGTTCATGTTTTTATACAATCCTTTTGTAACAGCATTCATTACCAAGACAAAAATATACCTTCTGAATACCGAAAACAGCAAGAAAATAACTAATAACACAAGAAAGAAATCAGACATATTTTAATCTTTTATGTTTAAACGTATTAACGAATAATTTATCGCAAAGATAAAGTAGAATCTCTTGAAAATATAAAATTATGAAAATGGCTCCATAGAATTCATGAATCTTTCTAATAAACGGAAATACTTTTAAAACTCTTGTTAAATGAGAAAAATCATTGATTTTGTAGGATCAGGCTTCTTTTATTCTGGTTTAATCTAACGACCTTCGTTAATATTTTTAATTATTTTACTTAGCGATGCACCCTCAATCGTATCAAATTCTGCTTTGTCATAAATTGTCAATAGTTAAATTTCCTTGTTTTCAGAAACCACGTAATTCACAACTCTTAATCCACCACTTTTACCTGATCCTTTACTTTTTACTGCAAGTCTTATTTTATTAAGTGTTACCACCAAGCGAAGTACCAACTGTTGGGTTCGACAACAAAAGTTGGTTTAGTTCTTTCAACTCCAACTTTAAAGAAGGGTACTTTTTTAAAAGTCGCTTCGCTTCTTTTCTAAACTTTTCAATAGTAATAATACTATAGCTCATTAAGAAAATTGTCAAGCGTTATTTTTTTTGATTTCGCTTTTCTCAATTGTGCAACTTGATCGAACGCCTCCTTTAAATCGGTTTTAATTTTTAAATATTTTTTTAATCTATTAAGAAGTTTCTCCCAATCAGATAATGGCAATTGGACTGACTGTGTTTTCCCATTAATATCATTTACATAATGAATCGCTATTTTCATAATTCAAATTTAAAGAAAATTATCGCACAAATAGCAATAATCGCTGTATTAAGTAATTCTATTTTTTGAATATGCTAGATTTATTTTACTGCAAATTATCTTGATAAATACAAATTCCTCTCTCCATAAATTTGTTGGAAGAAATCATCTTCCAAATCATCAATAAAATAAATTGCTTCTCCTGTTGATTTCATCTCCGGACCAAGTTCCTTATTCACATCTCTAAATTTCTCAAATGAAAACACTGGAACTTTTATTGCATATCCATCCAATTTAGGATTGAATTTAAAATCCTTTACTTTATTTACTCCCAACATTACTTTAGTTGCAAAATTGACATAAGGCTCATCATAGGCTTTCGCAATAAATGGAACGGTACGTGAAGCTCGTGGGTTGGCCTCAATAACATATACTACTTCATCTTTAATAGCAAATTGAATATTTATTAATCCAATTACCTTCATCGCCAAAGCAATCTTATGCGTAATTTCTTTTATCTGTCGTATTACATCATCACTTAAATCAAATGGAGGTAATACTGCATTACTATCACCTGAGTGAATTCCTGCAGGCTCAATATGCTCCATTATTCCTATGATGTATGCATCTTCTCCATCACAAATTGCATCAGCCTCCGCTTCAATTGCACGTTCTAAAAAATGATCCAACAAAACTTTGTTACCAGGATTATCTTGCAATAAATTTACAACATGCGTTTCTAATTCTTGCTCATTAATCACAATCTTCATGCTCTGTCCGCCCAACACATAACTCGGACGAACTAACAAAGGAAAACCTAATTCACGCGACAACTTCACACATTGATCAGCTTCTTCAATAACTGCAAATTTTGGATAAGGAATTCCCAAATCCTTTAAAAGATTTGAAAAACTTCCTCTGTCTTCGGCGAGGTCAAGTGATTTGAAACTGGTACCAATAATTTTAATTCCATATTTATCTAGTTTCTCAGCCAACTTCAAAGCAGTTTGTCCTCCTAATTGAACTATTACTCCTTCAGGTTTTTCATGCAAAATAATATCATAAATATGCTCCCAAAAAACTGGTTCAAAATATAGTTTATCCGCAATGTCGAAATCAGTAGAAACAGTTTCCGGATTACAATTAATCATAATCGTTTCATATCCACATTCCTTTGCAGCTAGCACACCATGCACACAACTATAATCAAATTCAATTCCTTGACCGATCCTATTCGGACCACTTCCTAAAATGACAACTTTCTTTTTATCAGATACAAGAGATTCATTTTCTGTTTCAAAAGTTGAATAATAATATGGTGTACTCGCTTCAAATTCTGCAGCACAAGTATCTACTATTTTATAAACACGATTGATGCTCATGTTTTTCCTCTTTGCATGCACTTTACTTTCTAAACAACGAAGTAAATGCGCTATCTGACGGTCCGCATATCCTTTCTGTTTCGCCTCTAACATCAACTCGCGTGGCAACGTGTCGAGTGAATACTTTTCAATCTCTCTTTCAAGCTCAACTAATTCTTCTATTTGATTTAAAAACCATGAATCAATATTTGTAAGTTTTTTTATTGTTGTAAAAGGAATGCCCATTTTAAAAGCATCATAAATATGAAACAGTCGATTCCAACTAGGATTTTTTAAGCTCTCTAAAATTGCAGTCTGATCCGTTAACTCCTTTCCATCAGCACCTAAACCGTTACGTTTTATCTCCAATGATTGACAAGCTTTTTGAAGTGCTTCTTGGAAACTTCTTCCAATTCCCATTGCCTCACCAACCGATTTCATCTGCAATCCCAAATGACGATCAGTGCCTTTAAATTTATCGAAATTCCAACGTGGAACTTTTACAATCACATAATCAATTGTAGGCTCAAAAAAGGCAGATGTATTTTTGGTAATTTGATTTTGTAACTCATCTAAATTATAACCTATCGCAAGTTTCGCCGCAATTTTTGCAATAGGATATCCAGTAGCTTTTGAAGCTAATGCCGATGATCTTGAAACACGAGGATTAATTTCGATCACGATGATTTCTTCGTCATCTTGAGGATTTACAGAAAACTGAATATTACACCCACCAGCAAATTGACCAATACCATTCATGCATTTAATTGCAAGATCTCGCATTCGCTGATAGGTACGATCACTCAATGTCATTGCAGGTGCGACAGTAATCGAGTCACCAGTATGAATTCCCATCGGATCGAAATTCTCAATAGAACAAATGATGATCACATTACCAACACTATCTCTCAACAACTCCAATTCAAATTCCTTCCATCCCATGATGCTCTGCTCTACCAGTACTTCATGCACGGGGGAAGCATGTAAACCATGATTCAATGCAGCGTCAAATTCATCTTTACTATTCACAAATCCTCCACCAGAGCCTCCAAGCGTAAACGACGGGCGAATTACCAAAGGGAATCCAATTTCTTGCGCAATCTCTTTACCTTCTAAAAATGATTTCGCAGTTCTGCCTTTACAAACATGCGCTCCAAGTTCTAACATCCTTAATCGAAAACGTTCCCGATCTTCTGTTGTCTTTATAGCTTCAATATCAACACCAATAATTCGAACATCAAATTTATCCCATAAACCAGCTTTCTGACAATCAATCGCCAAATTCAAAGCTGTTTGTCCACCCATGGTAGGAAGTACTGCATCAATTTTATGCTTCTCAAGAATCCATGCAATCGATTTCTTATTTAATGGCTTCAAATAAATATGATCCGCAGTAACTTTATCAGTCATGATGGTTGCAGGATTAGAATTGATAAGGACAACTTCAATCCCTTCTTCCTTTAATGATCGTGAAGCCTGACTTCCAGAATAATCGAATTCACAAGCTTGACCAATTACGATCGGACCACTACCAATGATTAATACAGTTTTTATAGTATGATCGCGCGGCATGTTGAGGTTTTATTTGATGCTGAAAGATAGTATTTAACAAATCGGTTAAATGGAAATAAATCCCTCATTGTAATAATGAAAGAATTGACATGTAAATTATTTTTTTGAAATATTGAAAATAACAAAAACTGACGCTTAAAATTTAATGAATAAGTGAAATTTTTATTCAGCATCCTGATGTTTTTTACAAGTACAAAAGTAAGTAAAAAGCATCTTTTAAAATTAAATGTTAATAAATCTCCTTGAATGATTTAATTCATTAATTTGCAAGTAATAGCAATGAACGAAAATTTGCAATTTCTTACGTACGAAAACTATACACTTCCTTACTTGCGCTATGGTAATGGGCCAGAATTAATGGTGGCATTTCATGGTTTTGGTAGAAGCAGTAAGGACTTTTCGGTTTTCGAAAAAGAACTAGGAAATGTATACACCATCATTGCTTTCGACTTTTTCTACCATGGGGCCAATGCAGATGAATTAGAAATACAAGTAGAGCCAATAACAACATCCATTCTATCAAATATGTTGGAGAAATTACTATGGCAAGAAAAAAAAGTACGGTTTTCAGTGATGGGGTATAGCCTTGGAGGAAAATTGGCATTAGGATTTGTTCATCGACTTCCACATCGTATTCATGAACTTTTTCTACTCGCTCCAGATGGTTTCACGTACGACCTCCCACGTAAATTTTTGTCCAATACTTGGTTGGGAAAAAAAATTAGCATTTTAGCTGTCGACCATCCTAAATTATTTTTATTTGCAATTAAGTTTGGTGGCAAAATACGCCTCCTAAATAAAAAGCAACAACATTTTTTTTTAAAGAATCTCGAAACTCATGATCAACGTCTAAAAGTTCATCGGACGTGGCAAACGCTCAAGAAATTTTCTTTGCATCTTAACCTTGTTCAACATTATCTAAATTCTCGCCCAATCCGGTTCGAACTATTCTTTGGCATTCATGATAAAATTGTACCTCCTACAGTGACTGCTAAGTTTAGAAGAAAATTAAAAAGAAAAGAAAATTTGCATCTGCTCGATTGTGGACATCAAATTTTTCAAAAACACGAAGAAATAAGTAAAATCATTCTCCAAAATTCCAGTAAAGATTAAAGCAATCAATTGTTAAACTTTTAATCTTTCATGATAAGGATTGGACAAAAAAAATTAGGGCACCCCATTTTATGAGATGCCCATGTAAAGGTCTTATTTAAGAGGGTAATATTATTTTCTCCAACTTCTTTCGTCAGATACTGTTAATTTTTTACGTCCTTTTTTACGACGAGCTGCCAATACCCTGCGACCATTAGCAGAAGCCATACGCTCACGGAATCCATGTTTATTTCTGCGTTTACGTAACGAGGGTTGATATGTCCTTAACATAGCGATGTTTAAATTAATTAATACGGGACGGCAAAGATAGGAAAATTATGATTGTATCAAAATAGAAAGTAAAATATTATATTATTTGTCGTGCAAGGTAAACCACAACTTTCTGTTCGAATACCTCCGAAGGAAAGAAGTCATTGATAGTATAAAGTTCGGGAAGTTTTCCAAATGCGTGTAATTCCTCACGTAAATCACCACCCTTCAATACAATCCAGCCATTTGGCAAACTCCCTGCTTGCCCAGAAATCAATTGAGATCTTGTCCAACTAACTAAGTTAGACATGGGTGCTGCTGCCCTAGAAACTACATAATCTAATTTAAGTTTTTGCTCTTCAGCTCTTCCTCTAATCACTTCCACATTTGTTAAACCTAGCTGAAGAACAATATCTTGAACTGCTTTTATCTTTTTTTCGATAGAATCAACAAGATAGAACTTAACATTTGGATATAAAATCGCTAATGGAATTCCTGGAAATCCTCCTCCAGTTCCAACATCCATCACGTGTGCTCCATCATTAAACCGTACAACCTTTGCCACTGCCAATGAATGCAAAACATGTCGTTCCATTAATTGGTCTATATCCTTACGAGAAATAAGATTAACTTTCTCATTCCAAGTTTGGTATAATGCTGGTAATAATTCGAATTGTTTTATCTGATTTGCCGTTAATCCCGGAAAATAATTATCTATAAATGCAAATTGCCCTATACTGTTTAGCATAGGGCAAATGTAGTTTAGTTTTTGATGGAATACTTAGTGATTTACGTACTCTGAATTTTTCATTATCTGATAGAGGAATTCACGAGCGCGGAAAAGTTGTGCTTTCACTGTCCCTAAAGGTAGTTTCAGCTCATCAGCAATCTCTTCATAAGATAACTCTTGGTAATATCGCAGCTCCACTAATCTGCGGTAACGAGGCTTTAATTTATCAACCACATCACGCATCATCAACACTTTCTCTTTTTTAATTAAGAAATCTTCAGGTCCTGGCCCATCCGACTTCACTTCAAGTGATATATCTTGTCCTTCTTCATTTTCAAAGCCACGATCAATAGATAATAACATCTTTCGTTTTTTTCGAATAAAATCGATACAATTATTGGTAGCAATTTTAAAGAGCCATGTACTGAAGGCATAATCCGGAGTATATTGTTTGATATTTCGGAATGCCTTTCCGAAAGCTTCAATAGTCAAATCCTCGGCATCATCGCGGTTATTAACCATTTTCAAAAGCATATAATAAATAGAGTCTTTATAACGCGACATTAACTCTGCATAAGCTTTCTGATCACTATTTTCAACAGCTCGTCGAACTAGCTTATAATCCTTAATTGCTTTATCCGATAAATGCTGGATTTCATCTTCAGAAACCTTTACTTCGGCTTTTGGTTGTTCCATAATGGTTGAGGTGGTTGATGAACTATTTTTGCTTCTTTTTGAAGAAACTGATGGTTGGGTAAGAGTAGCGGTGGAGGCCATTATTTCCAGGATTTGGTTTTTACGAAGAGATTGGAAATTGCCAGCAACGGATAAACAAATGCAATGATGATATCAAAGATAGGAACAAGAAGTACGAGGTCGGTTTCACCAAGTTTTTTAAAGCCCCTCCAATAGATTAACATTTGTATAGCTAGCCGGATTGATACCATACATACGATTACCTCCATATTAAGTTTCAATAAAATTGCAGCTAATAAAGAAAACCAAAACAAACTTTGACTACTAAAGAATAACCCTATCAACATTTTGTCTCGTCTGCGGTAGTATTTCCCAGTACTCATGTGTCGTTTTTTTTGCCAAATCCAAGTACCTAACGTAGTCTTAGGTTTTGAATATGTAAATGATGAGGGATTTAAATCAACAGCTACATTTTTACTCGTTGCCGTCTCGTTAATAAACAAATCATCATCACCCGACATCAAATGATAGTGGCTTGCAAATCCCTTATTCGTAAAAAACAAAGTCTTTAAGTAAGCAAGGTTTCGTCCCACTCCCATATATGCCTTCCCCCTCTTTGCCCTTGATAAAAACATAAGTGCATTTTGTGCTGTATCAAAGCGAATCCATTTATTCAAAAACCCTGGTTCTTTCATATAAGCACCATAACCTATCACAATCTCTTTTCCTTCTGAAAATGATCGCGCCATAGATTGTATCCACTTCTTATCAGCAGGTTTACAATCCGCATCAGTAAAAAGTAACTGCTGGTATTCAGCCGCTTTTATTCCTAGTGTGAGTGCGAACTTTTTTCCATGCTGATACTTTTCTTGTTCAAGGATACTTACCACTTTTAAAACACTATAAGCATCTTCCATCTCTTCAAGATATTTCGCCGACTCATCCCAGGAACAATCATTCACTACTACCACCTGAAACTCAGGATAATCTTGCTCTAAAACTGATGGTAAAAATGAACGAAGATTCTTTAGTTCATTACGAGCACAGATAATAACCGAAATAGGTGGGAAATTTTCTGTTTCATCCTTTTTTTCTTTCGAAAATCCTACCACTGATAATTCGAACAACAAATAGTATAATTGAACTATAAGCGTTAGTCCTAACAATCCTAAAATTATGAATGGAAGCCATTCAGTTAATATCATTATACTCATTCTGTAGGTATCCAGTCTTAATCTACAAATCTACCTAGGAGCGATTCTATACTAGAGCCAGTATACGGTTAAATATTAACAGTGCTTTCTTAACAACAAAATCTGTAATTCCCGAATTAAAAGTCAAATTCAAACGAATGAACGCTTTTTATTCTTATACCTTTTCTTTTTTAAAAGATGATTTAACTATTCTTCCAGGATAAACTTTTAGGGCTTCATTCAAACATACCATAGCCTCATTTAATGATTCCAAGTTTAATACATACGCAATTCTAACTTGGTGTTTTCCAAGTTCTGGCCTAGAATAAAATCCGCTCGCCGGAGCTAACATTACGGTTTGGTTGTTAAAGGAGAAATCTTCTAATAACCATTGACAAAATTTATCTGTATCATCAACTGGCAACTCAGCCATGCAATAAAATGCACCACTAGGCTTTGGACAAAAAACGCCATCCATTTCATTTAACGCATCAACTACAAAATCTCTTCTTGCTACATACTCCCTTTTCACTTCTACAAAATAGGAATCTGGTGTATCAATGGCCGCTTCTGCCCCAATCTGTCCAAACGTTGGAGGGCTTAATCGCGCCTGGGCAAATTTCAAAGCTGCAGTCATCACCTCTTTATTACGTGAAATTAATGCGCCAATCCTTGCTCCACATGCTGAATATCGCTTGGAAATACTATCCATCAATACAACTTGTAGATCTAAACCATCCAAATGCATTACTGAAACATATTCCTTTCCATCGTAGCAAAACTCTCTATAAACTTCGTCCGCAAAGAGAAATAAATCATACTTCAATACCAGTTGCTTTAAGATCTCTAATTCTTCGCGAGAATATAAATATCCCGTAGGATTACTTGGATTACAGATAAGTATTGCTTTTGTTTTTGAAGTAATTGCCTTTTCAAAATCTGCTATCGGTGGTAATGCGAATCCACTTTCAATGGTTGATGAAATAGGCTTAACAATTACATTTGCCTGTGTAGAGAAACCATTGTAATTAGCATAATAAGGTTCTGGTATGATGATCTCATCACCCGGATTCAAACATGCCATCATTCCAATTTCAATCGCTTCAGAGCCACCCGTTGTTATTATAATATCTTGATAATCAACATTTATATTGAATTTTTGATAATATCCAGCAAGTTTTCGACGATAGGATTCGATCCCCGCAGAATGACTATATTCTATTACTTTCAAATCAATATTGCGAATGGCATTTAGCATCACTTCAGGCGTATGTATATCGGGTTGACCGATATTTAAATGAAAAATGGATATTCCACGCTTTTTTGCTGCCTCAGCAAATGGAACTAATTTACGAATTGGAGATGGCGGCATTTGAAGCCCTTTGTCGGAGATCTTTGGCATAAGTTAAAATAAATAGTCCTGACCAAATTAATTGATCAGGACTACAAAGTTACTGAATAGCTTTAATTATTACTCTTTTGTTGGTGCTGGTTTTACTTCTGCTGGTGTAGCAGGTGCTTCAACAGTTCCTTTTAAGTGTATTACACGTGGACTATTTTTTGCATTTGAAGTGATAGTTACAGTTTTGTCCTGTAATCCCATTTTCCCAGCTGAATTGAAAGTTACTTTAATAACACCTTTTGCAGCTTTTTTAATTGGCTCTTTTGGCCATGTAGGAACCGTGCATCCGCATGATCCTTGTGCATTTGTAATTATTAAATCTTCTTTACCAGTATTTGTGAATGTAAATTCACGTGTTACCGCTTCTCCTTGTTTAATGGTGCCAAAATTATATTCTTCAACTTCAAAAGTCATTTCTGATGTTGAAGCTGGTGCAGGTGCTACCACTGCAGGAGCTGTTGCTGGCTTAGCAACTGTTTTGTCTGTTTGAGCGTTGGCAGCTACAGCAAACATCAAGGTGCAAGCAGCCAAAAGGAAGGTTTTTTTCATTTTGTTTGTTATGTATTGTTATTGGTTTATAAATTTTTATTTTGTATTTTCTAGTGGGGATAAACCGCCAGATTTCTTTAAAGGTGTAGCATCTTCAGTTTGTTCTTGCGACTTCACTACTCCTTTAATGGTTAAAACTTTAGTGGCTGAAATTGCATTGCAATTAATCGTAACTGTTTTAGTAAAAGGACCAGGACGTTTTGTATCATAACTAACATTAATATAATTACTCTGTCCTTTTAACACTGGTTCCTTTGGCCATTTCGGCACTGTACATCCGCATGAACCTTTAGCATCTGCAATAATTAACGGATCCTTTCCTGTATTTGTGAATTTAAAAGCATAGGTGCCATCACCTGCATAATCAATAGTGCCAAAATCATGAACTTCTGTTTCAAATGCAATATCGGCTGTACTCTTCGATGTTGCAACTTTTTCAGTTTGTGCATTTGCTGCAAAAGAAGAAAAACTTATAAATAACAGTAACGCGAATATCTTTTTCATAAGCTTAATTAATTTTATATGGCGGGCATAACAACGACCTTGCCAAAGTTCCTACAAAGAAATGAAATTAGAATGAATCACTCTTTTATCCTTCTTATGATTATTAACAATTAAAATACGCTGAATAACCACTAATGTAAGGAGTTCATACTCTTTATTACTGCAAGTATACGCATCAAACATTAATTTTTGATGTAGTATCCGTTTAACTACTATATAATAATAGCCTGAAAGTCCATTACCATAATGATCATCAATATATTATAGAAATATTAAGCTACTTTTAAACCCATAAATTAAATTCTATTTCACTGCTTTTTTAATTTTAATGATCACCATTTTCGATGTTGGAGTATTACTTTTATCGGCCGTGCTATTGATTGGAACTAACACATTTGTTTCTGGAAAATAAGTCGCAGTACACTTTTGTGGAATATCAAATGGAACGATGATAAATCCATGCGCAGCACGTTCTATGTTTTCATGATAATTAAAAATATCTATTACTTCACCACCATTAAATCCTGCATTTTTTATATCCTTTTTATTCATCAAAATTACACGTCGCTCATTGAATATACCACGATAACGATCGTTCAAACCATAAATAGTAGTATTAAATTGATCATGACTACGAATAGTCATCATTATATAATCATCATCCTCAAGTACATTTTCTGAAACCTTAGCAATGTTGAATTTAGCAATTCCATTTATCGTATTAAATTTTCCATCTCTATTACAATTCGGCAGATAAAATCCACCAGTTTTGCGTACGCGAATATTGTAATTTTCAAATCCATCAATCGTATCAGCAATATCGTTTCGTATAGTATCGTAATCTAACATGTAATCATGCCAAGGCACCTTACTTGTTAACCCTAATGTTGCTAATGCTAATTTGCATACAATAACTGGTTCACTTAATATATTCTTAGATACAGGGTGTAAATTACCTCTGGAACTATGAACTATACCCATCGAATTTTCTACAGTAACGAATTGCTCTTTACCATTAACAAGATCTATATCAGTTCTTCCCAAACATGGGAATATAATAGCTTCTTTACCATGAATCAAATGACTTCTGTTTAACTTAGTAGATACATGAACTGTTAAATCACATTTACGCATCGCCTCAGAAGTAAATTTAGTATCTGGTGTCGCAGACAAAAAATTTCCGCCTAAGGCGAAAAAAACTTTTACTTTTTTCTCATTCATAGCGTGAATAGACGCTACTGTATCATATCCATGTTTTGCGGGTGGTGAAAAATTATATTTCTTTTCAATTGCATTTAAAAATTGTAATGATGGCTTTTCATAAATCCCCATCGTTCTATCTCCTTGCACATTGCTGTGTCCACGTACAGGACAAGTTCCAGCTCCCGACTTTCCAATACTTCCTTTAAGCAATAAAATATTTACAATTTCTTTAATGGTATCAACAGCGTTCTTATGTTGTGTTAATCCCATTGCCCAACAAATAATAATTTTCTTTTTATTGATGAGCAATTCTGCTGCAGCATAAAAAGATTCTTCTTCCACACCTGAAGATTCGATCAAACCTTTTAAATCTTGTTGTTTTAAATGTCGAATATATTCCGTTAACCCTTCAGTATTACTTTCAATAAATTCATTATCAAAAACAGAACCTGGATTTTTTAATTCAGCCTCTAACATCAGTATAGCAAATCCTTTTAACAACGCTAAATCACCGTTTATTTTAATTTGCAAATAAATATCAGTTAAAGCAGTTGAAATGCCAAATATACCTTTTACATTTTGAGGATAACTAAAAGCAAGAAGTCCAGTTTCCTTTAAAGGATTAACTGAAATTATTTTCACTTTATTTTCTTTAGCTTTTTGCAAAGCTGTAAGCATTCGTGGATGATTTGTTCCAGGGTTTTGACCCATTATAATTATCACTTCCGCTACATAAAAATCTTCGAGTTTTACGGAGCCCTTGCCAATACCTAATGATTCTGATAATGCTACCCCACTTGACTCATGGCACATATTACTGCAATCGGGCAAATTATTTGTTCCATATTCTCTAACGAAAAGTTGATATAAAAAAGCAGCTTCATTACTAGCTCTTCCCGAAGTATAAAATACCGCTTCATCTGGAGTAATTAAACTGTTAAGTTTATTTCCAATGATATCAAACGCAACATCCCAATCGATAGGCTCATAATTTGCTGCACCTTCTTTAAGATACATGGGTTGCGTAAGTCGTCCCTTCTGACCAATTTCATAATCACTTAGTTTAGAAAGATCATAGATTGAATTGTTTTTAAAAAAATTAGCATTCACAATTCTAGTAGTTGATTCTTCTGCAATAGCCTTTGCACCATTTTCACAATATTCGGCAATAGAAGATCTCTCCCTATCTGGATCAGGCCAAGCACAACCAGGGCAGTCAGGTCCATCAAATTGATTCAACTTTCCTAAAGCTTTTATTCCTCTCATGATATTCATAGCGCCAAAAACGTACTTAGCACTATTGAAAACGGCTTTCAAACCTCCTGCTACTTTTTCTGGTCGTTGTAAACGTAATCCAGTAAAACGTTCTGGATTTTCTGCTAATGGAATATTATTAGTGAGTAAACTTTTCATTTATTCTTTTGCAATTGGATTAGGATAATTATTTGATTGATCTTCTTCTGTTTCGTCTAAACATTGAAAATCTTTCTCGACTAATAACACTAATATATTTTTATCATCGATCTTAATTGTTGAACGATATCCAACTTTTGAATTCGTAAACCAACTATTCGCATTTTTCATGGGAAGAAAAATAATTAAATTGCCATTCATAAAGTTAGCTTCTAGGTTTTCAATTCCATCTTTCGATACTAATGAATATGTAAATAAATTATTAACGCCTAAACAAGTTGTTTCTTTCACAATACCTTTTAACGATAAAGCCTCAACTTCTGACTTTGTCAATCGATAACGTATAAAATTTCCTTTAATTCGAACTTTCATTTTTTTTATTTTAATATTCTACACGATGATAACTCGAGTAGATATTGAATTTTTCTTGTCGTAAAAAGCCTATCAAGGTAATACCAGATTGCATTGCTAAATCAACGGCCAACGAGGATGGAGCTCCGATTGCAACAATTACTTTTATACCTGCCATATAAGCCTTTTGTATCAATTCAAAACTTGCTCTTCCACTCAATAATAAAATCGAACCATTTATTGGAATCATTTCATTTTTTAATGCATTACCAATTAATTTATCGAGTGCATTATGCCTACCTACATCTTCACGCAGTGAGATTAATTCACCATCAAAATTAAATAATGCGGAAGCGTGAAGTCCACCAGTTGATTGAAACACCTTTTGCTTTTGAATTAATTTATGTGGAAGAGAATATATTATTGAAGGTGCTAGTTTGATATCGAA
The DNA here is from genome assembly GCA_025352785.1 of Bacteroidota bacterium. GTDB lineage: Bacteria > Bacteroidota > Bacteroidia > AKYH767-A > OLB10 > JANXSD01. The sequence continues at coordinate 14,621 of JANXSD010000045.1, read as the reverse complement.
ATTATCATCGCCAAAATTAGCACGAACAATTTTTATTGCCTCAATAGATGACTTACCACAAACACCACAACTCGATGTAGTGTAAAAATTTCTCTCTAATTTGGATAAATCTAGTTGCACATCATTAGCAATAGTTACAATTACAAAATGATGATTATCACTTATGCCAACCTCCACTTTAGATATTTGATGGTAGGATTGAATAATTCCTTCTGTATATAAAAACCCTATGGCTAATTCTTCATCATTTTCAGGAGTACACATTGTAATGGAAACTACTTTATTGCATGAGTTACCATTATCAAAGTACTTAATTCGTATTTCTAATGGTTCTTCAACAGCCAGATAATCTAAAATATTTTCAGAGAAATTATTACTAACTTTAATAATATTAAATTGATTGATTGCTATCATTTATGAAAAATTTTTGGGGGAAATTCATTTTTAATAGATTCATACTCAAGAATTGTATCAATACTTTTTAAAGATAATTCTCTCGCAGGGCTTATCATTTTAACACTATTGTTTAGCAAAAATCTTCTTAGGGAATAGTCTTCTTTCATAAATTGGCTAAGCAATAAATCATGACATGAATATTCGTAAATAGCGATCAACGGTTCTGGAAATTGCTTTGCGGAATTTTCAAAACATGTTGCCTTACAATTAATATCTCTCGAAGAAATAAGTTTTTTTATTTCGGACTTATCAATATAGGGGTAGTCACATCCAATTACAAACAAAGAAGATTTCAACTTATCAAATGCTGATAAAACAGCAGTAAAAGGACCGTTATTCCCGAATTTTTCCGCGTCAATAATCAGATTGTTAAAATCGACCAATGTTAACGCTTGGTCTTTATTGCAACTGATATATACCTCTTGAAATAATGTACCTATTGTTTGAGATAAAAAACTTAATTGATTTATTCCATGGTAATTTAATGCATACTTTTCCTTTCCCATTCGAGAGCTTTTTCCTCCAACAAGAATTAGTGCACAAATATCACTTTTCATTCACAATTAAATTTCTACACAGAAAAAATTCGTGATAATCGCCTACTATGCCAACTGACAAATAATTCCACCCATAAGCATCAAACACACTACCCAATAGAATCCATGAATCATAATATACTTACCACTTTTCCTTTCGAATAAACCATTAATTGCAATTATTGGAAGCACTAAAAATAATCCACTTAAAAAACCATGTAATGCACCATGTTTAAATGTACGAAAATTATGACCATATTTCGTCATGAAATCAGCAAGCCACATTCCAATTGGTGAAGAAGGGTCGTTAACTCCAGGTTCGTTCATTACAGAAGAAAAAACATGCATTTGATGAATCACTAAGAACTGAACAATAAACGAAATAAAAAAACTACAGAGGTACGTAAGAATAAAAACCTTAGCCATATTTGCGCCCTTCATATCGGCTTCACTAAATTTATTTTCATTCATCCAAATAGTACCAAACACTTTAGGATTATACCATACAAAACCAACAACGAGCGGCACTAATGCAGCAAGTAACAAGATAGGGTAATTCATTTCCATGATTATAGTTTATTTAAATTGTTTAATCCCTTACAGGACGTGTTATTGTTAATTGTTCATTGAATTATATAGATAAAATTTATTCTTTGACGATACGGAATGATTTTTCTTCGCCGTTGTAATAAACTTTTAAGAAATAAACAGCAGGAGCAAACGTTGTTAAATCTAATTGTTGATTAGTCCCAGTAAATACACCGAATTCCTTAAGCATTCTGCCATTAACATCAAATAAATTTACCTTCACTTTATTAAGATACCTTCCAAATTCAATATTACAAGTGGATTTAATTAAATTGGGATTTACTGACAAATAACTTAGTGATGACTCGTAAATACCAACACTAGTTATTGTGTGACACAATGAAGTATCAATACATCCTTGCTTTACAATTACTGCGTAGCTTCCAACAGCTGTAGCAGTATACGTTTGGCTTGTTGCTCCAACAATTGGCGTATTGGTATTGCAATTGATCCATTGGTAAGTACCTCCAACAAAATTCGATAATAATGTTGAACCTAATTGTGCAACAGTTGTATCCAAAGAAATAACATTAAGAGTTAATTGAACAACGGAATCGCAACCACTTGAACTCACTAAGGTGTCTAAATATACACCTGCAATACCGAGCTGATTACCGTTAAAATTATAAAAAGAGCCATTACAAATATAAATTATGGGGGTGGTGTAATTTGTAGCGCCAGCAACGAAATTTGAAGTTGTACCAGTAAGCGCCATATTGGTAGGAACGCCATTAATATGCCCAGATACATCTGTAATAGAAGTTATCGCTACATTATTTCCATTTGCAATACCTTGATTAAATCGAAAATATAATTTCAGATTGAGATCGGAAGAATCGATAGATCCATGATAGATACAATTAATTTCGGGCTGAGATAATGTTTTATTCCATAAACTGGTTTCGTCAATTTTTCCACTTAAGAAAAAACTAGCTTGAGTTTGGAATCTGTTATTTCCAATTAAAAAATCATTGGTTGCCGTTGGAGAAATTGTGCCATTTGCGATTAACGAGTCGACTAAAGAACCATTTTTATATAATCGCAATTGACTTCCATCATACGTTAAGGCAAGATGTTGCCAAGTATTTAAAGTTAAACACGATTTGGTGATTGTAAAAACTGTACTAGTGCTATTTTTTAATCGAGCTTCTAATGTTGTAGCACCAACTTGTAATAAGTAAAAATCAGCATCGTTGTCATTTCTGAAACCCGCTAAGCCATCAAAATCTGGATATGCAGGAGCTGCATTTGATGGATAAACCCAGCAGGTAATTGACATATTTGTAGCACCAGCAACTAAGGAAGCTCCACCAGGAACAACGACTTCGTCATCAACACCATCAAATTGTAAACTATTTTGATTTTGTGAAAATACAGGAACACTTAATAAGATAAATACTAGGAAATTTAAGATAATTTTATAGGTAATTTGCATTTTCATTGTTGTTTATTATTAGGATCTCAAATATAATAGTTCTTATTGAAAAAATGTCTCTTGAATCCAAACTTTAAGGAAACCAAGTGATTCTCAACCTAATGAACTCTAGTATTAATAACAATTCCATTTTCAATTCTCTCAATCGTAACTTCTTTAAATAAAAAATCCCCGAATTGAATTTCGGGGATTTTCAAAAATTAGATTTGTAAATTATTCAATTACGACACGGATTTGCTCTGTTTTATCATTAAGTTTGAATTGAAGAATGTAAATCCCACTCGAAATTCCACGTACACAAATTTCCTTTTGATTAGTACCTGAAATTGCGGTTTTCACTTCTGCTAAAATTAATCTGCCTGTTGAATCAAATAATCGAACAGAATAAATCTCTTCCTTTTCAGTATAAAACTCAACTGTTAATTTGTCAGTTACAGGATTTGGATATGCAATCAAATTAAATGCTGATTTATCATCGCCAATACGCGGACAGTTTGAAGCAGAAATATTATCTAATACACGCGTATTCGAAGTACCGCATAAATTTGAAGCCTTTACTGTGATCGTTTGGCCAGTAACTACTGTTGATGCAACTAAAGATATATTTTTAGTTCCTTGTCCGCTTAAAATCGTTAATCCTCGTGTAGTGGTCCAAATATAATTTGAAGTTCCTGTTATTGTTGACAAACTATAACCTGATCCTACATTAGTACATATCGCTAAAGGACCTCCTATAATACTTGGAAATGCTGGTGCAGCAATTACAGTTATAGAACGAGTTACGCCCTTTCCACAATTATTTACTGCAGCAACTGTGATGTTTCCTCCAACGTAAGTATTATTAAAATCAACTAGTAAGGATGTACCTGTATTAGTGCCAACAATGCTTACACCAACAGGAACATTCCATGTATAACTTGCTGCTCCAATAACATTAGATGCTAATGAATACGTAACACCAGTCATGCCACACATACCTGATGTAGGACCCGTAATAGAAACTGGTGCAGAAAGAAGATTTAAAGTTACAATACGAGTTCTAGCAGGGCTAATTCCGCAACCATTAACACCAGAAACACCAATTGTCCCACCTGCAAATCCAACAGAATATTGAACAGTAATAATATTAGAATTTGCACCAGATAAAATTGTTGCACCAATTGGCAATGACCAATTATATCTAATTGCGCGTGCCACAATTGCAATAGAATACGTTGCAATATCGCCAGGACAAACTTTATCAGGACCAGATATAGAACCAGGCTGAACCGGAATTGTAAGCTGTGCTGATATTGGTTTAATGCTTGCCAAACTACTTACACAACCAAAACTGTTTTTAGTCTTAACGCCAACTAACCCTCCTACTCCATTATGGATATATGAATTAATAAAACTAATAGCGATTGCGGTTGTTCCTTGTCCTGATAAAATAGTAACTCCTGGTGGAACTGACCAAGTATATGTTGATGCTCCTAAAACTGCACCGACACTATAGGAAGTAGTAAATGCAGAAGACGGATTACAGAAATCAGCAGTTCCACTTATTATACCAGCATCCGTAGGCAATGCTTGTAATAGTACATTCATTTGATCAATACCAGACGAGCAAGGTAATGCAGCATTTGTAGTCAATGTTAAAATTACTGATCCATTAGAATAATCTGATGTAGATGGATTATAGATTGCATTTAACGAAGCTGATGATGGAGTAAACGAACCTGTTCCGCTTGTAGTCCATGTAGCATTTGAAGCACTACCTCCAATTGAACCATGCAATAAAATGTTAGTTCCTGCACATATTATTGTATCATTTCCAGCAAATGCTGTTGGTGCGTTTGTACAACTACCTATACATCCTTCATCAATAATTCCGTTACAATTATCATCAATAAAATTACCACAGACTTCTAATGCAAAAGGATGGATAGTTGAATTACTATCATTACAATCGATAGTACTGTTAATTAGTGATAATGAGTAATTAATTCCAGGGGAAGTACATGCCATGATAAACGTTCCATTAGAATATCCATCATGATCAGCATCACAATACCAAGGAGATAATGGTGTAACATTTATTGTTTTAATTTGTGAAATCACATTACTACAACTTGCACTATCTACTTGCAATAAACTAATTATTGTATTCGAAGTAATTGCATTCAATGTTAAAGTAGCTGATCCCAATATATTCAAAGAAATAAGAGTAGACGGATTACTGTTCACTTGATATTTTACAGATCCATTTGCTGGTCCAGTAAAAGTAATCGTAACATTATCACCATTACAAATAGTATCTTTATTTGAAGATATTGTTGCTTGCAACAAACCAGGATCATTTAAATTTATATCAGCAAACGCAGAACAGCCATTTTGATCAACAACGATGTAATGTGTATTTCCAGCAACTTGTGAGAATGTTCCAATTCCACTCAGATAAGGTGTTTTTCCACCCGTTGCGCTTACGCTAACAATTGAATTTCCACCGTGACAAATTATTAAATTTGATGGTAATGCAGTAACTAGTAGTGATGAAGGCTCAGCAATTATTACGGAATCTGTATTTACACAACCAATCGAATCAGAAACTTGTAAATAATATTTTCCAGCAACTAAACCTGTTATTGATGAGGTAGTTAATCCACTAGTATTCCATACATAACTAATAGGACCAATTGCACCAGTTACAAAAGTAGAAGCATTCCCATTAGAACCGCCCTTACACGAAACATCAACATGACTAATTGTTTGATGAATTGTACAACCAGTACCTACAACAAATGCAGAACCCCTCGATGTACATCCATTTGCATCAGTTACAATAACCGAATAAATACCTGACGGATGTGTATTGGGAACAGTATCCGAAGGCGTTGATTTTCCATCACTCCACAAGTACATATATGGTGAAACTCCTCCTGAAACATTAACAGATAATATAGATTTAACGGAATCCGTTACAACATTAAATGAAGAAACTAATATTGGAGGATTTAATATAATTGTAGCAGCAGTATCAAGACAACCATGACTATCAGTTACAGTTAGAGAATAATTTCCTACTGACAAATTAATTTGATAATCAGCAGTAGAGCCATTACTCCATTGATATCCATAAGGAGCTACTCCACCTGCTGCAGTCCCTGAAAGTAAACCAATTTGCGAACCACAACCAATGTATGTTCCAAATGCATATGCTATTAATTGCGGTGGTTGATTTACTACCGCATTATCAATAACCGAGCAACCACGACTATCAGTAACTGTTATGATATATGTAGCAGCCGACAAATTACTGATTGCAGAACCAGTAGCATTCGTAGACCACTTGTAAGTATAAGATGGATCGCCACCAAGTGCAACAACCGATGCAGAACCATTGGAATCTCCAAAACAATTTAAAGTTGATCCAATAGTGTGTGTAGTAATTTGTGTTGGCTGTGTAAGACGAATAGAGTCCAACAATTGACAACCATTCGTGTCGGTTACTAATAATTGATAGGTACCAACTTGCAAACTATTTCTGTTTGGCGTTGCGATAGAATCATTCCACCAGTAGTGATAGACTAAATTTCCGCCATTAATAATTGAATTAATTGCGCCATCTGATAATCCATAACATGATATAGAATATCCATTATGATCGAGTGCTGTTAATGTACTAACCATCGCCCCTGGTTCATGCAACGTGAAAGAACCTGAAACTGAACAACCTTCTGAATCTGCTACTATAACAGAATAATTTCCGGCAAAAAGTGTATCAGCTATTTGAGTTAATTGAGTATCCGACCAATGATATGTAAACGGGCCAGTTCCTCCAGAAGGGTGTGCAGCAATTGCTCCTCTTTCTCCATGACAACGAATTTCATTTCCACCAATATAAGTTGCAGAAGAAAATGATAATGTTACAACGGGTGGTTCGATCAATGAAATAGTTCCAATACCAATACAACCATTCGCATCTGAAATTGTTACTGAATATGAACCTAGACCAACATTAGAAATTGTGGAAGTCGTTGCATTTGTATTCCATAAATACGTGTAAGGTGAGGTTCCGCCTGCTAATATTGATACACTAGCATCAGCAACTCCATAACAACTTGTATTGTATCCGCGCGTATTTTTTGGACTTAACAATGATGGATTTACAGCCGTAGGTTGAGTGATGTTAAATGCAGTATCACTTTTACATCCGATATTATCAGTAACTTCCACAGTATAAATAGCAGCAACAAGTGAAGAAATACTTGCAGTTGTAGAACCGGTATTCCATGAATAATTATAGGGCGCAACAGTTCCCATTCCACTTGCAGTTAATGCAGCACCATTTCCACCAAAACATAAAATCGAACTTGATTGAGTAACATGAATAAGTGGAAGTGGAACAACATTTACAACAATACTATTTGTCATCCGACTACATCCAGTTAATGTATCAATTATTTCAGCAGAATATGTTCCACTAACATAAATGTTATAAGTATATCCACTTATAGGTAAATAATATGTTTGACCAGATTGATAATTGTACGAAGCATACAAAATGACAGATCCATTTAAATACCAATGATAAATTGAATTAGGGTCACCTAAAGTATTTAGAGAAACAAAATTACCTTGACAAACAGTTGTGGATGCACCTGCAGAAATAGATCCGTTAGGCAATGGATTTACATTAATAGAAGTAGGCGATGATATGGAACTACAACCATTCACATCCGTTACAGAAACAGTATAAGTTCCAGCAGTTGCAATTCCATTTATAGAAGCAGAAGTTGATCCATTCGACCACAAATAAGTACCAAGTGGTTGTGCTGTTAAGTTAACATTTCCACCTAAACAAAAAGTAGTTGGGCCACTACTGTTTATACTTGCAGTAGGATGAAACGATACTAATGTTGGTACAGATGTATTAGTACAGCCGTTGCCATCAGTAATTGTTACAGTATAATATCCTGAAACAGCAGCAGTAATTAGTTGTGCTGAAGAACCCTGCGACCATTGATAAGTAATAGCAGAGGTACTACTAAGTAACGTATTTGCACCGACACATAATGTAGTACCACCATTTGCAGAAATAACTGGTTGCGCAGCTGAATTCACTAAAACAACAATTGCATTAGTCATTAAAGTACATCCTGTTAACGTATCGATATCCATTGCAGAAAAAGATCCACTACTTGTTGCAGTAAATGAATATCCTTCTACATGGTAATATACATATTGACTACTATAAATATTCCAAACAGCATACATCAATGGTTGTCCATTTTGATACCATTGATATTTTGTATGAGGGTCACCAGAAGTATTAAATGTAACCGCACTTCCACTACAGAATGTAGTTGATCCATTTGGAGTAATTACACCTATTGGCAAAGGGTTCACATGAATATTAACCGATGTTGTATCATTACAACCACCTGCTATTTCAGTTACAATTACCCAAGCACTATCATTAGTAATATTAACATTAATTGATGGAGAAGTAGATCCATTAAACCATAAATAGCTTACACCAGAATTAGGATGTGCAGTTAGTTGAACAGAAGCATCAGCGCAAAATGTTAAGGGACCGTTTGCTGAAATGGTAGCAACAGGATGTACATCAACAACAATAGGTGTAGACCAAGCTTTGCAACCATATTGATTGAAAACAGTATCCACAAAAACTCCTGAAAGTGTTATATATTGAGACGAAGTTATTACTCCATTATTCCATAAATTATTTGTTGATGCATTGGACGAAAGGGTAACTGCTCCTCCATTACAAAAACTTAACGCACCACTTGATGTAACATTTGGAATTGGCGGCAATGGATTTACAATAATTGAGGTTACTAAAGAATTTGCAGTACAACCATCACTATCAACAATAGCAACGTTGTAATTTCCACTTGAATTTACTAAAATACTTTGTGTAGTTGCACCATTCGACCAATTATAACTCGCTGATAAATTAGCTGTCAAATTCACTCTTGAATCTGCACAAAAAGTAGTTGGACCATTAGAAGAAATAGAAGCCACAGCTAAAGGAAATTTATGTGTCGATATATATTGTGATGAAGTTGAACATCCATTTGCGTTAGTGACAACCACATTATAACTACTACTTGAGTCAGTAGATATTGATGATGTAGTGAGTCCTGTACTCCACAATAAATTACCTACAGAAGCACAAGATAATGTTAGGATAGTTCCAGGACAAAAAGCAACTGGGCCACTACTCGTAATTATAGGAGTTGCAGGTTGTGTAAGCATATTAATATTTACTGAAGAAGTGCCCGTACAACCAAGTAAATCAGAAACGGTTACAGCATACAATCCACCGTTATTAACTACCATTTTGGAAGTTGTAGCACCACCCGTCCATTGATACGATTGAAATCCAGAAGTTGCAATCAAACTATCCACTTTACCCTGACAGAAATGGGCATTAGAAGTAATATTTACGATTGGATTATGTTTATCCACAATAACTGCTGATGATGCACCTGGACAATTAGTAGCATCTGTAGCGATAACAATATAAGATCCTGAATTTTTTACAGTAATGCTAGATGCTGTACTTACAACTGCATTATTATTAACCCATTGATACGAATTAAATCCAGGAGTTGCAATCAACACAGTACTATCACCATTACAAAAACTTAATGGTCGCTGATTTGTAACTATTGGAGTTGGCGTACTTGCGCAAGGTGAAACTAATAGAGCAGTGGTAAAATAGGAACCCCAATTTGAATCACGTCCTTTCATTCTAACATTAAGTTTATGAAGCCCCGTGGGAATTCCATTACTTAACAAAGTTGTTTGAGCTTGTTCAATGGCGTTACCGAAATTTCCGTTCATTCCAATTACAATAAGTGGCGGAAAATTATCAATGCTCACTTCCCCTTCCACCACTTTAAGATCGCGAGCAGTAATAGCATTTTCAATTGAAATTGCAGTAGTAAAAGCTTTACCCCAATTACCTGCAACATCTATAACACGAACACATAAATTATGTAATCCTACAGGCATTAATGCTATTGAAGATTTGTAAACACTTTCAATGGCATTATCAAATGCGCCATCGAATGCCAATAGTGTTGTTGTATTTTGTGTTGTATCATTATCCCAGTAAAACTGACCTGCTGATATATTAATATTTCTGTAAGCAATAGGCCCTTCAACACTCAATGCAGTGGTGAATGTTGGTCCCCAACCGTTAGCTGAATCACGAAGTTGAATATTGATTGTATGCATCCCTGTTGAAGGTGCTGCAAGAGATTTAAATGCAGTTTCAAAAGCATCATTAAAAGCACCATCGAACGCGATCATATTTGGTAAGGATGGAACATTTGCATCATACCAAACACGGCCATCAATAACTTTAATGCTTCTATCAACTTTAATTTGCTTTTCTACACTTATTGCAGTTGTAAAAGCTGGACTATAGTGACCTGTATTATCCATTACTTCTACGCTTAAAGTATGCAATCCGGAAATTGAAAAAGTTGCAATTGCAGATGACTGAACGAATGAATTAATTGCATTAGTAGAATTTCCATTTAAGAAAATTAATCCTGTTGCCGACGCTGAATTCCCATCCCAATAAACTCTAGCGAATGATGCAGCTAGAGTACGAGCTGTAATTAAATTTTCAACGCTAACTACTGTTGTAAATGGTGGGCTGTATTGGCCAGTATTGTCACGTACTTGAACAGATAAGGTATGTAAACCTGCAGTTGCAAAAGAATTTATTGGAGTAGATTGAACAAAAGAATTAATTGCATTGGTTGCATTACCATTAAAGATAATTAATGCTGTTGCACCTGCTAAATTAGTATCCCAATAAACACGTGCAATGGAAGCAGAAATATTTCTTGCGGTGATTGCATTTTCGACACTCATGACTGAGGTAAAAACCGTTCCCCAATGTCCGAGAGAATCTTGCATACGAATATTAAATGTATGCAACCCCGCTGACAAATTTATTGACGATGACCGTACCGCAGTTCTTATTGCATCATTAGGGTTTCCTTGTAAGCTCATAGCTATACCAAGTCCCTGACCAGGTTCTGTATCCCAGTAATATTCAGCTGCTGTTATTTTCCCTCTACCTACTTGTGCAAATAGATTGGATGAAATCAGCAACATGAATACGAGTATTTTCGTCAGACTTTTCATGCTGTTTCGATTTAGAAATAAGAAGGAGAAAACCATTATTTATCATAACCGTCAGCACGTACATTGATTGTTCCATTTACGAGTACTCTTCTTGGTGCTACCATATAAAAAACGCGCGCCCAATCGTTAGCTCCATTTGGAAAATAATTATCTAAAGTGAAAGATCCACCATAAGCACCCGCATCATTTCGTGTTAAATTAATATCAACAAATGCTGAATCTGGGTTGCCTGCATTGATAGCATTTGATGTTGGAACAGTAGCGGTAATTTTACCATTCGCATCAAGTGTAGTATTTGTTAAGATAATGTTAGTTCCATCATTTGTAAATCCTGAAAATGCAAGAGTTGTAACTAAATTATAGTGCACGGAAAAAGTTCCCCCATTGCAGTAAATATATTGATAATTTACCAATGGAGAAGACACCATATTGTTTTGAATTTCTGTGTATGCAGATGCCGCCGTTGCACAAGCTATTCCATAATATAGATAATAAGAAGTACTTAATTTTTGAATAGTATTATTTACAATAAGATTAGTTCCTGCATTTGAATTTTTACTTGTAATTACATTAATTCCATATCCATAATAATAGGGAAATGGAAAATAAATAAAATTATTTAAGATCTGAAAATATTGAGAAGTTGATCCCCAATAAATTCCAGCCATAGAAGCACTTGTATTGATCACTGTAATTTTATTACCAATAATCAAGATAGAATCTGAGGTTGCAACGGCATCAGTACTCACATGAATACCATATAAAGCCGCTGAAATTGTTGTATTGATTACGTTACCTAATACTCGTCCGAAGTTTACATATACAGAATTACCGGTATATGAATTTGCAACAGTGACATTGTAATTATTGGCATCAAAAAATACTCCGCCATTTATAATTGAGTCATTAATAACATTTACAATACACCTACTACCTGCTGGAGCATTTATTGCAGTTTGTATAGATCCAGTTACGAGTTTCATTTCCATAATAGAAACACTCATGCCAGCTGCTGCTGGAGTTATATTTACATTTGCATCTACAGTAAAATAAGCGCCTTCATTTGCAGAAAGAATTTGAATACTTTTTGTAAGAGTAATTGTCCCTTCTGAATAAGCAGCGCCCGTAGATATTGGATACACTATTATTCTATCTCCTGAATTTGCAGCTGCAACAGCAGCATTAATTGTAGAATATGCACCACCAGCACCACCTGAAGATACTATTAAGTCGGTAGCATTCAGCTTACCAATTAAGAAGAAACAGATTGCAATCAAGCAAATTTGTAGAGAACGATTCATGTATATGTTAGGTTTAATTATTACAAGATTTTTTAAATAGCAATTTTTCGATTAAGAAAATAAACGAAAAAATAAATCTCTTAAAATTTATTTTTCAAATGAATCATGGATAATATAGATAAGTGCGAATTTACTTTCAGAAATGTTGCAATTGTTTTCGCTCAAATCAAAGACCTATTCCATTTATTTCAACAATTACTAATTTCTTCCCAAAGTTCCGATCATTTGCAAAGCCGCGCCATACCCTAATAGTAGTATTTTCATATCAGTACTGGTACGGATGGGGTTCCTAAAAAAATTTGAATTGAGTGAAATCCTAAGTTATAATTGAATAAGAAAGGCGAATTCATTTACTTTTTAAAATACTAATTAATGACTTCAACAAAAGAAATTTAAAGATTATTTACCCATTTATAGCAGAGCATTAACACAATTTATTTTGTTTAATAATATTCATAATAAAAGTCGATTAAAAAAGTCAAATTTATTTAATTAGATCTTATTAAATTTTACTGGTTCAATTTTTAGGTCTATATGTTTTGTCAAAAATCCACTTAAATAATCAGAAATGTTTTAGTATTGTCGTCTAACAGCTGTTAATTGATGAACATGTAAATACTTTTTATAATTCCTATCAGTAAGCATAGTTAAATAATCAATATCATACTTTAAAAATAAATTTGCATTGTCAGGTATTTCATCTTTACTTCCTACAAAAGCAGTTATTATACTTGAAAATGGTGCAATATATTTATTATAAAATACTTCTATTTTAATATCCAAAATCGGTACTTGAATTTTACATATTGCATTAAATAAATTGTAACATTCGATACGCAATTCATGTTGAATCTTATCACTAACTATATCAGCCATAAGTTCAAATACTATACGATTTTTCTCTATTCGTTTAGCCTTAAAATAATGAGTTATTTCTTGCCATTGAATTAATTCCTTACAACTCCAATTAATTCGTTTAAACCAACGTGCCCAAGTGTATCACAAACACTTCCACTATCTGGATCCAACTCGTAGTTGGGATTGTTAGGTAAGCCTACATAAGTACGATGTCCACCTAGATTAAAACTAAATGGCTGAAAATCACACGCAGATCCAAGGCTATCAGGATAATTAATAACGGATAAATTATCAGTTGCATAATTTCTCGTAGAACCGCAATATAAATAATCAACATCACAATCAGCAGCCCAGTATGGTACTGCGAGATAGATCTTGTCATCAGAACCTAATTGGACTAATCCTGCAATTTGTGGAAATATAAAGGTGTGTAGAGTATCAGCAGTGTTAAGAACTGGATTTGTAATCAAATCATATTGAACAAGATAGGATCTATATTGATTTGTTCCCAAATAATTAGAAGTCGAATATAATCTATTTCCATTCGGGGATAAAGCAAAGCTCCAATATCTTTTATAGGGCGGATTTAAATTGTTCTGATGTATAGTTTTAACATTACTTAATAAACCAGTACACCTGTCAAAGTCATATGTTTCAACCAAAATGCTCGCAGTCATCGCTACCAATTTACTACCATTTTTACTAAACTTTAGTCTCAAAAAGTCTCCAAACTTAACTGGGTTTCCAATTGACTGTAAAAAAGGACCAGATATTCCCGCACTACTAACAAGGTAAAAGTAAAATGTATTTACTGCACTAGCTACTCTGGAAACTGACAAGGAAAGATTAAACAAGAGATTTGCGAAATAGTAATACTCCTACGCTTTTAAATCATCGAATTATTCTAATACCAACAAGTGAATTCGTAGAGCCAGTCATTACATCTCTACCTAAAAAGCCAATATTCTGTACTAGATCCCTACTATCAGTTTTTATCGTTGTATGATTCGAGGTATAGTTGAAATTCACACTTTCCGTAATTCCTGAAGCTTGATTAAAATAACTGAGCTTAGTCGTTTCCCAGATTTTCGAATAAAAAAAATAATCTTGTACAAAAGTAATGAAAAAGGTAGCGATTCTACTTTGATAAAATAATACGTGAATTTATATGTTTGGAAACTATAACGCCCATTAAGTAAATGTATAGTCTTGAAACAAAAAAAGTCCATCATTTCTGATGAACTTTTTCTTTGACCTTGCGGTCCGGACGGGACT
>JANXSD010000037.1 GCA_025352785.1 Bacteroidota bacterium | reverse complement strand
CACTAATGTTACTCCCGATTGATGAATATCATGAAGGATATCCATCACTTCTCCTGTTGTTGTAGAATCGAGTGCTCCTGTTGGTTCATCCGCAAATATTACTTTAGGCTTAGCAATTAATGCGCGTGCAATTGCGACCCTTTGCTTTTGACCTCCTGACAATTCATTTGGCGAATGATGAGCCCACTCTTTCAGACCAACTTTATCAAGATATTCGAGTGCTAATTTATTTCTTTCTTTTCTACTTACATTTTGATAATACAATGGCAAGGCTACATTCTCCATTGCATTTTTAAACGACAAAAGATTAAACGATTGAAAGATGAAACCAAGAAACTGATTCCTCAAATGCGCTGCTCTTGTTTGACTTAAATTTTTTATTAAAGTACCATTAAGATGATAATCTCCTGTATCATATTCATCGAGAATTCCTAAGATATTTAGTAAAGTAGATTTGCCAGATCCCGAGGAGCCCATGATCGAAACCATTTCTCCTTCATTAATCTTCATATCAATTCCTTTAAGAACATGCATTCCGCCTGTTCCCATTTTGTAGGTTTTATTTACTCCGCTAAGAGTGATCATAATGCTAGCTTAAAATACAAAAATAAGAGGTGAAATGGATTACTAATAAAGGTTTCGATCAACCGTTGAATGTAACTGACCAAGAGGATAAAATCGCTGACAAAACGAAATGAAACATCTAGGAGTAATTGCTTTCATTATTCAAAGATAGCAGCAAGTGTCACAACCTTTATCGTTGCAATCGAATAAATAACTTTCCTACAATTAATAATTAATTGCAGGACTTAACCATCGTTCAGTTTCTTCAAAGCTCAACCCTTTACGCGTTGAATAATCTTCCACTTGTTCGCGTGTAATTTTTCCTAATCCAAAGTAATGAGATTCTGGATGAGAAAGATACAACCCACTTACTGCGGCTGTTGGAATCATTGCTAAACTTTCGGTCATCGTGATACCCGTATTTTTTTCAACCTCCAACAATTTAAATAATAATAATTTTTCTGTATGATCGGGTTGCGCAGGATAACCTGGTGCTGGTCGAATTCCACGATAACTTTCTTTGATTAATTCATCACTTGAAAAAGATTCTGTTTTGGAGTAACCCCAAAATTCCTTGCGAACTCTTTCATGCAAATGTTCCGCAAAAGCTTCTGCTAATCGATCCGCCAAAGCCTTTAACATGATCGCACTGTAATCATCGTGATCCATTTCAAAACGCTTTACATGTTCATCGATGCCTTCACCTGCCGTTACCGCGAATCCTCCAATATAATCTGTAATACCTAACTCTTTTGGTGCAAGAAAATCAGCTAATGCAATGTTGGCTTGTCCTGCTGGTTTTTTTGTTTGCTGACGTAAAGAATGAAAGGTTGTTAATAACTCACTTCGGCTTTCAGTAGAATAAACTTCCATATCATCATTTACTGCATTTGCTGGATAAATTCCAATAACAGCATTTGCGGTAAGCCACTTTTCTTTTACGATTTGATTCAACATTTTTTGTGCATCATCAAATAATTTTTTTGCTTCAATGCCACGCTCAGGATCATTGAAGATTTTGGGATAACTCCCTTTCATTTCCCAGCTATGAAAAAAAGGAGTCCAATCGATATAAGGAATTAAATCAGCTAAAGGATAATTTTTAAATGATTTCGTTCCAATAAAAGTGGGTTTAACAATTGCTCCATTCGACCATTCCGCCTTGAATTTATTTCTACGTGCCTCCGATAACGAAATAAATTTTGTTGCTGATTGTGCTGCACTATTTTGAATACGAAGACGTTCATAATCTTCATTCGTTTTGCGAATAAACTCATCACGATTTTCCTTTGATATGAGTGTGCTTGCAACAGGAACACTTCGTGATGCATCATTCACATGTACTACAGCATGTTTATAATGTGGTGCAATTTTAACAGCGGTATGTACTTTTGATGTAGTTGCTCCGCCAATCATTAATGGCATAGTAAACCCTCTACGTTCCATTTCTTTTGCAACGTGAACCATTTCATCTAACGAAGGAGTAATTAATCCACTAAGACCAATAATATCAACTTCTTCTTTTATCGCAGCATCCAATATTTTATCACAAGAAACCATGACGCCTAAGTCGATGATTTCATAATTATTACAAGCTAAAACAACACCAACAATATTTTTTCCAATATCATGCACATCACCTTTTACAGTAGCCATTAATATTTTTCCTGCTTTCGATGCACCTTCAACTTTTTCTGCTTCAAGATAAGGCATTAAAAATGCAACTGCCTTTTTCATTACACGTGCACTTTTCACCACTTGAGGCAAGAACATTTTTCCATCCGCAAACAAATCACCCACCACATTCATTCCATCCATCAATGGGCCTTCGATAAGATGCAGTGCTTTATCAAATTTTTGTCGTGCTTCTTCCACATCAACGTCAATGTATTCAACAATGCCTTTTACCAAGGCGTGTTTTAACCTTTCTTCAACAGTATCATTGCGCCATACTTCATCACGTTCCTGTTTTTTTCCAGCACCTTTTATTTGTTCAGCGTAAGTGATTAAACGTTCTGTGGCTTCTTCATTTCTATCAAACAAAACATCTTCAACGCGTTCTAATAATTCTTTGGGAATCTCATCATACACTTGCAATTGACCTGGATTTACTATTCCCATATCCATTCCTGCCTTGATAGCGTGATATAAAAATGCGGCATGAATAGCTTCCCGAACGTGATCATTTCCCCGAAAGGAAAAAGAAACATTACTTACTCCACCACTCACTTTTGCATGAGGAAGGTTTTCCTTAATCCACCTCGTAGAATCGAAAAAATCAAGTGCATTGCGGCGATGTTCATCCATGCCTGTTGCTACCGGAAAAATATTAGGATCAAAGATAATATCTTGAGGAGGGAAACCTACACGATCAACTAAAATGTCATACGCTCTTCTACAAATTTCCTTTCGTCTTTCAAGTGAATCTGCTTGTCCTTGTTCATCGAATGCCATCACGATAACAGCAGCACCAAATTTTCGGATGATGTTCGCTTGTTTAATAAATGATTCTTCTCCTTCTTTCAAAGAAATAGAATTTACAATACTTTTTCCTTGTGTACATTTCAATCCTGCTTCGATCACAAAAAATTTGGATGAATCAATCATGATTGGGAGTTTTGAAATATCTGGTTCGGAAGCC
>JANXSD010000197.1 GCA_025352785.1 Bacteroidota bacterium | reverse complement strand
AACTACATTCAAATGTCAAATGCACCTGGAGAAATTCAGTATACCTTTCGATTTAATCTTGAATCAATTAACGAAGGAAGTAATCCTCCCAATACACTTTTTGGACACTAATTGTTTCCAAAATTTATGCTGATGAAAGGGATAAAGTAATTATTTAATTCAAAGTTTTGACTTCTAAGAAAAAATTGCACTTATAAATTGAACTTATAATTTTCATATATTATCAAATACTACTATAAAATGATTGAAAAAATAAATTATAGCAAATTAGAAACATTAATTGATAGTACATTTAAGGAGAAAACTCGGCTGCCTAATTATATTTTTATAAATAAATATGAGCACCACATATATTTAAAACTTTTGTTAGTAAACCATGGAGTTAGAAGTGCTTTATTTAAGGGAATAATAAACTTGATTAACCTTACAGGAGAAGATTTTTTTTATTTTGGATACCTAACAAATAATTTCCTTGACAATACTAGTGACTGCCTTAAAATTTACAAGAATACAACAGTTGAAGAATGGGATTCAACTGTATACCTTACTGATAAAAATGGACATTATATTTTTTGTCAACCAGGATGTCGCAATTTCATTTTTGGAACGAACCCTAAGTCATGGGCAATTTGTTTTGATTATTCTAGTTTTGGTGTTTTAGGTGTAAATGGATATTCAAGAGATTTAATTACAAATTGCTTTCAATTGGAAGCCCAGGTTATGTATGGTACATTAGATGAATTTTTTGAAACAAGAAGGGTAATTAATCCTATTGCATTCAAAACATACATTTCAATTGCTAGAAATTATCCAAATAAATAGAAACCTATCAAATATTTAATTTGGGTTCAAAAGTTCATCATAAAGAAGACTAATTTTGATATTTTAATTATTCAAATTCTTAGGAGAATTCATATCCATTATTGTAAATAATTCATCTTTAATAAAAAGTAAGGACATTAATTATTATATATATGGATAATTTATTATCACCAATTATTGAGGAAGTCAATAAACTTGTTGCAGACCTAAATGTTCCTGAAAATAATATTCCTTGGGCGGGAAGCCCAAGGAATGCTTCAGGTTTATATTTGACAATAAGAAATCATTGCTTTACTTTAATAGCTTATGATTACCGAGGTGGTGAAGAAATTTTGCTAAGTACAAAAGATTACGATGAAATAAAGTTTGAGATTCTTAGGAAAATTACTTTTTCCTTTGCAATACATTATTCAGTTGCACATTCATTGCAAGAAGAAGACCAGAGAATTTTGGCATTCAAAAAACAAGTTGAAATATTGGAAACATACCCTATTAAAAAGGAGTTCCTTGATAAATTAAAAAATAAATATGAAAAACTTTTGAAACAAAAACTTTTTTCTGACTTATAAGTAATTGGAATTTATAGCAATTGAAATTATTGCTCTTTAAATTATACTCAAAATATTATTAGTATTAATTTAAAGATAGTAATTCCCAATGACAATAAATATAAATTATGGTTCTCCAAAGCAATCCACAATTAACTTAACCTGCCTCGGAGTTAAAATTTTCTGTTCAAGATTCCAATTTGTTTTTTGAAGTTCAACATGAAGTAGAGCATTTTTCTTAATCCATATCCGAAACTGGTTACTCGCACTTTCTTTTTTTATATCTGGAAAATATAGTGAGGCTAGTTGTCCTTTAGTAAGAGATCGTACTTTAAAAAGGTTTTCCAATGGATTTCAAGTTCTTTATCCTGATTGATTTCAGAACACCATAAAACTAATCTTAAGTGAAATTAAATACAGCCGATTCATTACAGCCATTCAAAGACAATTCAGTAAACAATTTCTAAAAAATGTTCCTTAAAGTCGTTTAAGGTTGTCTTTTCAAATTCATGTAATAGCTATCACTTAATTGTTTTATCTTCGTCATGTTGGTAAGCAAGACGTCATAAGGGTCAACTCCTATTCGCTATGATGAATTGTCTATTTCGTACCCCTTGGGGTCGTTCTTAAAGTAAATTACTGACAATCAAAGAATAGGAAGGGAGAAGTGTTTTCCCGCCTTCTCCGCCACATTTGGTTTACTGAATACCACAGGATACCACAACCCCTTGATTAAATGTAAATTCAGAACTTTTTATAAATCTGAATGATGCATGTGGTACATTAAATACCATTAAGAGGGATACCTAAAAGGATACCTAAGGACTCATGAGTTTTAAGGTATCCTTTTTCAAGGTTTACAACAGGACTTGCTTAGCAATTGCTTTCAATTAGCTCGCGTCAAAGTTTCTTTACACTTATTATTTAAGTCAAAGAAACAATGAAAACATCAAAAATTACTTTTCATCTCCGCCTCGACAAATTAAATAGGGATTCTGGTGAAGCACCAATATATGGTCGGATAACAGTTAATTGTAAGCGTGCAAACTTTTCAATTAATCGTTGGGTTAAACCAGATCGTTGGAAACAAACAAATAAACTTCAGAATGCAAGGAAACAGGAAGATCGCGAATTAAATTTCTACATCGAATCTATCAGAAGTAGAATAAAGGAAATTGATCGTGTATTAATTGATGCTAATATTCCGATCACAGCAGAAAAAATAAAGAATTCCTTTTCTGGAAATGAAAAAAAATCTAAGACAGTTGTTGAAGTATTTGAATGGCACAATAAGAAGTTCAAAGAGCTTGTAATAATTAGTGAGAATGCAGAAGGTACTTTGGATCGATATAAACAAGTACTGAAGCATATAAAAGAGTTTATAAAGTTTCAATACAAAAAATCAGATTTTTATATAGTTGAATTGGAATACAGTTTTATAACAAACTTCGACCATTATTTAAGGACTGTAAAAAAATGCAATAATAATACAACTGTAAAGTATGTACGTAACTTCAGGAAAACTATTAAACTTGCAGTAGATGAAGGATGGCTGAAATATGATTTGTTCGCAAAATATAAAGGAAAAGTAAAAGAAAAAGACCGTGAATATTTAACACCAGAAGAAATTGATCTCATACAGAACAAAGACATTTCAATTGCAAGATTAAATGTCATAAGAGATATTTTTTTATTTTCAATTTACACAGGTTATGCTTTTGATAACGTTAAAAAACTCAGGTATGATGATATCAAAAAACATGGGGATTTCTAATGAAGAAAGACAAACATTATACAGCGTATTTAATCAACATAAATAAGTCATATTTAATATTAAATCCCGCACATATTTACCTTTGAACGTAACTATTATTGAAGTGAATTAAGTAAATACACTAATATTAATTAATCAAAT
>JANXSD010000126.1 GCA_025352785.1 Bacteroidota bacterium | reverse complement strand
CATCCAAAATATCCACAGCTAGCAATATTTAATGGATTAGGAACAAAAGGAGTAATGATGGGTCCTTGGTTTGCCTCAAAAATGGCAGCACATTTAACGAGTGATATACTTTTAGAAGAAGAATATGCTATTGATCGTTTTGAGAAAAATATTATTCCTTAATCATTAATGTTAACTGTCCCAATCTTTGCAACAAAGTTGGATGTGAATAATAAATTCGTACATACCACCGGTTGGGTTGCAAATTACTTAAGTTGTCATGTGATAATTTTTTTAATGCATCCATCAGTGGTTCAGCTTTAAAAGTTGATGCGGCGTAAGCATCCGCTTCATATTCGTTCTTCCGTGATAAGGCATTGGTTAGAATTCCTAAAGCAAGAGATACGGGACTATAGAGAATTGCAAATGCCATCATGCCTAATGCCAAAGAAGGTTGATTTGCACCAAGAGTATGTGCTAATTCAGGATTTGTAATCACTCGAGAAAACAATGCTAACATAAATCCGGTTTGCAACATGGAAACAAATACCATCATTCGTGTATGTTTCTTTTTATAATGACCAACTTCATGTGCCATCACAGCAACTAATTCGTCGGTGCTATGTTTTTCAATGAGTGTATCAAACAATACAATCTTTTTCTTTGGACCTAATCCACTAAAAAATGCATTTGCCTTACTTGATCTTTTACTTCCATCCATCACATATAAATCGGCAACATGGAAACCAACTTTTTTACAATAATCTTGTAAGCGTGATCGCAGTTCACCCTCTGGCAATGGACTTAATTTATTAAACATCGGTAATATCCAAGAAGTATAAAACATGCTTATCAATAAACTAACACCGCTGATACTTAGCCAAGCAATCCACCAGAAATTTTTACCAGCGATTTCGAAAAATAAAACGAAGAGTGCAAGTAAACTTCCTCCTAATAATGCAGCTAGAACATAACCCTTTAACTTATCCATAAAAAAAGTTTTAATGGTAGATCGATTGAAACCAAATTGTTCTTCAATAACAAAGGTTCTATAAATAGAGAATGGCATTTGGAGTATATCAGAGACTAATGCAAGTACGCCAAAGAATAATATAGTTTGAATAATCAATTCACTCGATTGATGCTTGGCCCACGTATCTACCAAAGCAAAACTTCCTGATGATAAAAAAAGTAACATCAACAATAAACTAAGTGTACTTCCTACTGCTGACAACCTTAATTTTGCACGATCATACTTTTGCGCCTTACTGTATTCATCCTGGTCATAAAAATTTTCTAATGATGGAGGAAGTTTATCATTCCATGTTTTTGAATTGATCCATTCAATATATCGTTCGAATAAATAAGATGCAATTAATATGATAATAATAGCTATGAGCATACGTTTGATTTATAATACTACTTTACAAAAAAATACAACCTTTTAATCTACTAAATTTCTTTTTTCTTTAGTATTTGGCAATTTTACTTTCAAGTATTTTCCAGTGATAGAAGTCTTCGATTCTACTAAACCTTCTGGAGTACCTTCATACAATAAATATCCACCTTCGTTACCACCTTCAGGGCCTAAATCGATTACCCAATCTGCGGATTTAATAATCTCTAAATTATGTTCGATCACCACTAAGGTATTTCCATTTTTTACCAAGGCATTAAACGCATCAAGCAATTTACTAATATCATGAAAATGCAATCCTGTTGTAGGTTCATCAAATACAAACAGAGTACTTGTAGCTTGATTTCCTTTACTTAGAAATGATGCAAGTTTTATACGCTGTGCTTCTCCCCCACTCAATGTACTTGAAGCTTGCCCGAGTTTAATATAACCCAATCCAACATCATATAACGGTTGAATCTTATTTGTTATTTTATGATGAGGCAATTGATATTTACTAGGGCCAGCCGCTTCACTAAAAAAGTCAAGAGCTTCTTCAACGGTCATATCCAGAATATCAAAAATATTTTTTGAGCGGTATTCCACTGCCAGTACTTCTTCTTTAAATCTTTTCCCTTTACATGTTTCGCATTTTAGGTGTATGTCTGCCATGAACTGCATCTCAACTGTAATAATTCCTTCACCCTGACAAGCCTCACATCTTCCTCCATCCACGTTAAACGAAAAATGTGCAGGTTTCATTCCACGTGTACGAGACATTGGCAAATCAGCATATAATGCCCTTATCTCATCATACGCTTTAATATAAGTAACCGGATTTGATCTTGATGATTTACCAATAGGATTTTGATCTACCATTTCGGCAGCAGTGATGTCGAGATAATTTCCATCCATACGATCAAAATTTCCTGTAGACTCACCATAACCACCTAATATTTTTTTCACTGCGGGAAATAAAATTTTCTTGACAAGCGATGTTTTTCCTGAACCACTAACACCAGTTACAACCGTCATGATCCCTAAAGGAAATTTTACATTTACATGCTTTAAATTATTTTCACGAGCACCACGAATTTCAATATGTTTTTTCCATAGTCGACGTTGCGAAGGAACAGGAATAACATCTTTCCCTGTCAAATATCTTGCTGTTAAACTTTCAGTTTGTTTTTCCAGTTCTTTAAATCCACCTTGAAAAACTAAATTTCCACCATGCGTTCCTGCCTTTGGCCCTATATCAATCAATTGATCAGCTGCGCGCATAATTTCTTCATCATGTTCAACAACAATTACTGTGTTACCAACTTTCTGCAATTGTTTGAGCACATTTATTAATCTCGTGGTATCACGTGGATGCAACCCGATACTTGGTTCGTCTAAAATATACATCGCTCCTACTAAAGTACTTCCTAATGATGTTGCAAGATTAATACGTTGAGACTCTCCTCCAGATAACGTATTTGCAAGACGATTCATACTGAGATATCCTAGGCCAACATCATCTAAAAACTGTAAACGATTTACAATTTCTGTCGATAACCTTTTTGCTATATGAGCATCTTGATCTGCTAATTTTAGGGAAGCAAAAAATTGCAAACATTCTTTCGTTGGCATTAAAACCAATTCACTTATTGATAAACCTGCAACCTTTACATAATTTGCATCTTTACGCAAACGTGTTCCTTTACACTCCGGACACAAAGTTTTACCTCGAAAACGAGATAACATTACGCGGTATTGAATTTTATACGTTTGTTCTTCCAGGAAATTAAAAAACTCGGTGAGCCCTTTAAAATATTCATTTCCTTTCCAAAGTAAATCTTTGTGAAAATCACTTAGTTCATAATAGGGTTTATGAATTGGAAAATCAAATTTAAATGAATTGATAACTAATTTATCATTCCATTCTTTCATCTTATCGCCTTTCCAACAAACAATAGCACCATCAAAAACCGATAAACTTTTATCCGGAATTACAAGATCATCATCAACGCCGATGATGGAACCGAATCCTTCGCATTTTTTACATGCACCATAAGGATTATTGAAACTAAAAAGATGTACGCTAGGTTCTTCAAAAGTGATCCCATCTAATTCAAAGCGATTAGAAAAACTATGCGTTAACACACTTCCATCAGTTTCCAATTTATGTACAATACAAGTTCCTAAACCTTCATTGTAAGCCGTTTGAACCGAATCAGCAATTCGTGCAATAACTTCGTCATCGATGGTTCCACTAATTCCAATTCTATCAATCAATAAAAGATAATCGGGATGTGGATAGACATCCACATTTTGCTCCACGACTTTAGGCTTTCGTCCTCTTATTGGTTTTGGTATATCCTCGACAAAAGCAGGCTTTGCAATCTCTTCTTCTATATCGCGCACTTGTCCGTTTACAATAAGTCGAGTAAAGCCCTTTTGCAAAAAAATATTAAAATCTTCTAGCAAACTTCTACCGGGATAACGCATCAAAGTAGTAGCAATTAAAAATTTTCCGTTTTTAAAACCAGTGATAAAATCTACAACCTCTGACACAGGTTGTTTCTTTACTAGTTGACCTGAAATAGGTGAAATAGTTTTACCAATTCTTGCAAAAAGTAATTTTAAGTAATCATAAATCTCTGTACTCGTACCAACGGTAGATCGTGGATTTCGCGAGTTAACCTTTTGCTGAATTGCTACTGCGGGAGAAATACCTAAAATATAATCTACTTCAGGCTTATCCATTCTTCCGATAAACTGACGTGCATAAGAAGATAAACTTTCTACATAACGACGTTGTCCTTCGGCATACAACGTATCAAATGCCAATGAACTTTTTCCAGATCCACTTAAACCCGTAATCACAACAAAACCATTGCGTGGGATTGCCACATCTAGCTTTTTGAGATTATGCATGGATGCACCCTTAATGATTATAAACTGACGTGGGTCGAGCTTGGAGATATCTTGCTTAGACATATTAAAATATTGAAGGAAATTTTCTTCAACTTATGATAATTTTAGATGAATGTTTTCGAATAGACCTCAAAATAAATTGAGAGGCACAAAGGTCTTAAAGATTTTAGTCTTTATTGCCTTTGTGCCTCGAATTTTTACTAAACTAAAGAGACCTTTATTAAGACTTTTTCCATTTAATAGTACAACCTATTGACTTTGTAGATGGTACAGCTATAGGTTTGCCAGCTAACAAAGAATTGATGGCATCATTGACATAGCGTTTTGTTACATCCTCTGGCTTATCAGTATTATCATCAATTGCACCTGTATATTTTACGATAAAATTTTCACCTTGTTTACTAAGCACGAAAACATGAGGCGTATGATTAGCTCCATACGTTCTTGCGATAGCTTGAGTATCATCATACAAATAAGGGAATTTAAATTCCTTTTCTTTAGCTCTTTCGATCATCAATTCATAAGAATCTTCAGGAGACAAATCGAGGTCGTTTGGATTTATTGCAATCACTGGAAATCCTTGCGAAGCGTATTTACTATTTAATTCAATTATTCGATTTTCATACGCTTGAGAAAATGGGCAATGATTACACGTAAAAACAATAATGAATCCTTTAGCATTTTTGAAAGATTCATCTTGCATGGAGACTAAATTTCCATCCACATTTTTAAGTTTAAAATCAATTGCTTTATCGCCTGGTTTGTATCCTGGTTCCACAACAATAAAGGCAGATGATAGTAGTATTAAAAAGGCAAATACGGGAATAAGAATTTTACTATTTTTCATAAATTAATGGATTAAAGAGTTAACAAGTTTAGATAATGATTCATAAGAAAATTCCCCTTCATTAAAATAAGTAGAATCAGGATGATGACTTATAACAATCGTTGCTGGAATAGAACCTAACCAATGGGGGTCGACTTTATCAATCCAAGAATTGTAATCAGGTTCATCGAGTAAATATACGTAATTATTCATGGAATGCTTTGATAAAAACGGGAGAAATTGTGAATCATAATCCCTCACGAAATCAAGACTTACAAAATGGAACTTTACCTTTTTATCTGCCAGTTCCTTTTCTAATTGAAGAAATGACGGTAATTCGCGAATACAAGGATCACACCATGTAGCCCAAAAATTGATGACGTAAGTTGTATCAGTTTTTGTTTGGATCAACGATTTTAAATCCGTAAATTTTATTATTGGGGCTTGTTGAGCTTTTGAGGAGACAACAATTAATAAACTTAGGAGAATTAAATATTTTTTCATTTTAACGATTTAAATTCTACACTTTAATAAGAAAAATCTTGGCCTTTTCTGCGCCATATTTCATATTCTTGATTGGTAAAAATTAGTTGTGCCTCTTTCTTCCAATCGCAATTAACTTGCATTTTAAATACTACTAAAACTTGTTTCACATTCATCAAAGATGAATCTTCATCGCAATAATTTAAATATCGTGAAACCATGTTCCACTTTTTTGTTGCACCTGGTGTATTAAAAGCATGAGTAAATAAGGATCGATAGGGTGTGTAAACAGTGCTTAAGTAACCAATTGTTTTGTCTTGCGAAATTAGTAATTCATTTTCAAAATAATGATTCTTTAAATAGGTTAATACTTCCTTTTGATTTGAATTTAAAACAATGCCTCCACCATTCATCAACTTTAAAGACTGCAATGAAAGCCATGCTGCATTATCCGCCAAAGAAATTGACAATAAACCAAAGATTAAAGTTGACTTTATGAAAATGGATTTCATTTCATAAATTATTTTTAAAGTAGCAATGATTTCAGGGAGTCCTATTAGGAACAAACATGCCCAAACATATCCACGGGTAAAATGCAATGGTTGATGAGGCGTAATAAAAAGATCATGATTTTCTAATCCAAGATTTATGATTAACCAGATTACTAAAAATCTATTAAAAGGAATCGAAAAAAATAATTTTATTCTTTTGAGCGAACGTAAACGATAAAAGGCAGGAATCGCAACTAATAGATAGGCTGGAAAATAGTTTTTAAGTCCTGCACTCCAATCTAATGTCCATTGCTGCATTAAAATTCGATGTTCGGCATCGGATGGCAGATAAAAAAAATTATAATAAACAAACCAGCATAAGCCAACTAATAAAACGAACAAATCAGTCCATTTAAATGTTTCATTTTTATAAAACATTTTTTCGAGAAGCATCCAAGAAATAAGTATTAAAAGCATTGCAATTCCTGTAAATGGATGAGACAACGCCAAAAGAATCGTAACCAAAACAGCTTGAAATATCCTTTTAGTACAAACCAAATAAACAGTTGCAAGAAACAGAAAATGATAATAAGCTTCTGTAGGAAAAATAAAATTTCTTCCAAGATTTAAAAACCACCATCCATCAAAAGGATCAAGAAAAAAGCAATTTTTTAATGCACCACTAAAACTCATTCCTTTGATGAGTGAGATACCGAATCCTGCTATGAAGAGCACTCCTCCACCCCAAATAAAAAGGATGGAAATTACATTTAAAATTTTAGGAGGGATTAATTGATATTGAAGTAAAAGTAACAGTGAAATCCTAATGGATAAAACAGCAAAAATAAATCCGAATACTAAAAATAGAAATAATGGTTGAATGGATGTATATTTTAAAAACATTCCCATCACAAAAATTTGAGGATGAAAATAAATTGGTTTATTAGTATAATCAGCAGAAAATGGTAAAGCATAACACAAGTGAAAATCTTTGGCATCTTTATATTCCAAAGCATTTGCAACATAATAAGGCATTTCAACAGTGATAAAACCTGTTGGTATACAATCCTTTTTTTTAATTGCTGATAAAAAGTGGGATAAATAAAGTACTAAAATTGGTAGTGTAAGTAAGAGTGATAAAGTCCAAATTCGTGTAGGAGAAATTTTATTAACGTTGATCATATTCTATCATAAAAGTAAAAACAATTAAAATGTACTTCAACCAAATTAAACCATTGGTTTCATTCCCATTTTTTGCCACTCTTCAAATGTTGGTCCGTACACTCCAATGACAGGAAGATCATTCATACGCATTAACATTAAAAGTTCTCCACGATGATGTGCTTGATGCTTAATTAGTACACTAAGCACGACCCCTTTTCGCCAATCTTCACCATACATATTGACTTTATTAAGTAAATCACTATCATTCCATTCTGGTACATGTAAGTTCACTTGCTCCATAACAATTTTATAGGAATTAAGTATTTCTATAATTGTTTTAGGTGCCAGTGATTCATGATCAATTCCAGTCATCTTTAAGCCAGCTCTTTCCAACATTTCATTGGGTGTAGAAACAATATGCCATGCAAGATTACTAATAGTTCTAATTTTAGGATGAACTTGGATATTGAGCGAAATATCATCTAAATTCGATAAAAGTTTAAGAGTTATTTCACTTTCATAATTCCAATCTGTCAGAAAATCTTCAACTAATCGATACATGGCTAATTTTTATTTCAAAAATAGCAGAATTAATCCTTATAACATTCGAGAATGTGGCATTTTTGAATAATAAAGGATGAATTACCATTTATCCAAAAATATGCTCAATTAATACTTTTATTCTGCAAACCAATTAGGCACTAATTTACGAAGTACGACTTTTCCTTGTCCTAATAAAAAATTTGCGAGCCTATCAAATGTTTTTCTTACTGAACCTTGAAGTACTTCTTGATCATTTGTCGATTGTACTTCTACTGAATTCACATTTGCAGATGAAATAGTACTTGCTATGATGCTAACCTCTTTTAAGTCAACATGTGGCATATATTTACCATTTATAAATTTATTTTCTATCAATTGAGATGTAACTATTGACTCCCTTTTTGTTTTATTTGTTAGAAAGCTTTTAGAGGGTGTAATCGTTATTTCTTTTAGTTCTACGAAGGGAGTAATTTTATTTCCTGAAATTAGCATTTGACATAAAACTGCATGTTTCGGTTTTGATGATTTTGCTAAAATGGTTACTTCCTTTAACTGCACCGAAGGAATCCAAGTGTTTTTATAAAGTACCATTTCAGTTCGAATATTCTTAGCTTGAATTTCGGAAGCCAACAATTTAAATCCAAAAAAGAAAAGGCAACCTACTATTAAAATTTTAGATGTTGAAGTAGCTGTTTTCATGACCAATGTGTTTAGTTTTTTATAAGGCTGCAAATATATATTTTTTATATGGTACTATGCAATACATAGTACTAAATTAAATCATAACTAATTGATTATTATTTACTAAAATTTTAAAAAAAATCATGATTATTCATTTTGCGTTAATAATTGTAAAAAAATGCTTACCCAAATCAGTTGTTTAACGATTCAAAAATTAATTATTGAATGAACAATTAATTGAGAATTTAATTAATAAGTATACATAAGCGGATAAGTCGCTATTTAGGTGACTTTGCCTAATGGGAGAACGGATTAACTTTGTTGGTGTGAATTCAATTAAATTTAATCGGTTGTTTCAAGAAGAGGAAAACTGCTTGGAATACTTAACCTCTGTGAAATGTTAAGATGGTTACAGTTGCAAAAGATGTAAGAATGAAAAATATGGAGAAGGAAAAAATCCAAATAATAAACGATGTACTAAATGTAGATATGAAGAAAGCCCAACGACAGGTACCATGTTTGACAAAGTAAAATTCCCATTACTTAAGGCATTCCATATTGCGTTAAAATCAGCACCAAGAAAAAAGGAATGTCGAGTATAGAATTGAGTAATGAATTTGAACTACGACAAAAAAAATGTTGGGAATTCAATTGGAAAATACAGCAAGCAATAGCGAGTAGCCCGCAATATCCATTGGAAGGAACGGTACATGTAGATGAATTTATGATCGGAGGACCCGAATTACAAAAGCGAGGAAGAAGTAAAAGCGCAAAAAATTAATAGTTGTAGCAATTGAAATAGAAGAGTCAGGTACTGGAAGAGCGTATGCAGAAATTATTGAAAATGCTTCCTCAAAAGAATTAGGGAATTATTAAAAAATATAGGAAAGAGTGTATATCTATTGAAAAAAATGGACTTATAGATAAAATTCATAGTTTAATATCCGCCACCGAGCCACTCTAATTCGCTTGATTCATACACCTTTTGGTTACTTGCTGAAGTGGATATCTGAATCATTGCTTTTGCAACGCTTGAATCATGAATTGGCTTATACTTTTTAAATGGACCAAACATAAAGGGCGACAACAGT
This sequence comes from Bacteroidota bacterium, assembly GCA_025352785.1. Taxonomy (GTDB): domain Bacteria; phylum Bacteroidota; class Bacteroidia; order AKYH767-A; family OLB10; genus JANXSD01. The sequence continues at coordinate 6,964 of JANXSD010000126.1, read as the reverse complement.
ATCACTACAATTTGACCTAATCGTTCAAGGAATCGAAATTCCTTTCGGTGTCCTAATAAAAGTGAAGGACGAACGAATGCTAGCTTACTGAATTTAAAGGCTGTAATATCTTGTTCCATTTCACCCTTAGTTTTCAAATAAAAATTCGAAGAATTAGAATCAGCACCAAGAGAAGAAATCACAATGTAAGATCTAACATTATGTTGAGAGGCTATTTTGGCAATATGAACTGGAATATCATAATCTACCATTCTGAACGCTTTTTTAGAACCTGCCTTGTTGATGGTGGTACCGATACAACAATATATTACATCTGATTCTTTAAAATAAGAATCGAGTTTTCTTAAATTAATGAAATCAGTTTCAACCACTTCCACTTTAGGTGAAGTAATCTTCAATGGCCTACGGGTTAAAAGAATTATTCTTTGAAAAGAAATATCTCCTGATAACATATTCAGCAGCGCAGTTCCAACTAAACCTGTTGCACCTATTAAAATTGCAGTCCGAGGACGATTAATGAAATTCATTTAGTAGAGAAAACTGATTCTTGCACTTTTAATAAAAACAGTTTGAGGACGTAAAAGTAACGTCATTTTTGTTAATTAGGAGAAGAAATGAAAACTAGCAGTATAATTTTATACTAGCTTCATGAAAAGCCGTACCTTTGTAGTGACCTAAATAGCCTGTATGGAGGAAGATGAAGATCTTGACAACAGCGAAGATCAAAGTGATTTGCTGAGTAATTCGATCAAGAGATATGAAGAAATGATGCGCCGCAAGGAGCGTTACTTTTTTGACGTTGATGCACTTCTAAAAATAATTGATCATTTTATTGATACACTTCAATTGGAGAAGGCGTTGGATGTAGCTCATTATGCTCATTCATTGCATCCCCAATCGATTAGCTTTACTTTAAAAGAAGCACATCTATTTGCAATGTTGTTTCGTGAAGAAGAGGCACTGGCGCTGCTGGAAACGGTTGAACATGTAAACCCTTTTGATGTAGAGGTTCATATTATTCGTGGGAATATTTACAATTCGCTAGAGCAATTTCCGAGAGCAATTGCAAGTTTTAAAAAGGCATTAGAGTTAGCCGACGAACAAAAAGATGATATCTATTTAAGTTTGGCAATCACGTATCAAAACATGGCGGATTACAATAAAGCCGTTGATTTTTATTTTAAATGCCTGACAGAAAATCCAGAGAATGAAGTAGCAATGGAAGAGATTCTGGTGAGTCTCGAATTTAGTCGGCGCCTAGGTGATGGTGTTTCCTTTTTCAAAAAGTTAATTGATGATCATCCTTATTCGTTTATGCTTTGGTATTATTTGGGTGATATTTTTGGGAAGCAAGCCGACTATGAGCAATCTTTAAAGGCATATGATTATTGTCTTTTGATCAAAGAAGATTTTGCTCCTGCTCATCTTGACATGGCACAATCGTTATCCATGATGGAACGATTTCAAGACGCTATTGATCGTTACAAAATGGCATTTGAATATTGCAAACCTGATGCATTTACCTATTACAATATTGGAGAATGTCATGAGCAACTTCAACATTTTGAAGACGCACGAATTTATTATAAAAAAGCCGTTAAATTATTTCCTGAAATGGCTCAGGCATGGTATGGCATTGGAGTAACATTAGAAGAAGAAGAGCGCTGGTACGAGGCGATGCATTATATTAAGAAAGCATTAGATATCGACAATCAACATGGTGATTATTGGTTAGCGATGGGTGACTGTGAATATCGATTAAACAATTTTACAGAGGCTGAAGAATGTTATCGTAAAGTAATTGATTTTGATCCTGAAAATGTTGATGGTTGGATGGCGTATGCCGACTTACTTATAGAGTTAAATAAGGCAATGGATGCTGTGGAATTAATGAATACCGCATTACTTTACCATCCCGATAATGTTGAACTATATTATCGCCATGTTTGTTATCTTTATTCAGCAGGATATCAGCAAGAATCCTATCAACAATTACAAATAGCTTTAGATAAAGATCCTTCCATTTCTGGAATTATGTTTGATATTTTACCAGGACTGGAAACGGATCCAAGAGTACAAATGATGATCGGTCAAAAAAGAAAGAAAGAATGAGAAACTTTGAATTAACACATCTTCCAAAACGCACAGAAAAGCCTCGGCAGTCGGGGCTAACGATGGTTATGGACAAAGGATTAAGTATTCGTGAGTGTGAAAATATGGTGGATGGATCGGGAGAATACATTGACATTGTAAAATTAGGATTTGGGACTTCACTCGTCACACCAAATTTAGAGAGGAAATTGGCCTTTTTTAAAGAGTGTAAAATTCCTGTTTATTTTGGTGGCACTTTACTCGAAGCTTATATTGTTCGCGGACAGTTCGACGATTATTTGCGTTTGATGGATCGCTATAAAATGGAATATTGTGAAGTATCTGATGGATCTATCACGATGCCACATCAGGAAAAATGCCATTACATTCACCGATTAAGTAAACGAGTAACGGTAATTAGCGAAGTTGGATCGAAAGAAGAAGGAATATTAATTCGTCCGAATAAATGGATTGAGATGATGCAAGCTGAACTTGATGCTGGCGTATGGAAAGTTATTGCAGAAGCAAGAGAAAGTGGTACTGTAGGGATCTATCGTCCTAATGGAAAAGCACATGTTGTTTTGATAAATAAAATTGTTGCGAAAATTCCAGCCGATAAAATTATTTGGGAAACACCACAGAAATCACAACAAGCTTATTTCATTAAATATTTCGGTGCGAATGTGAATCTTGGTAACATAGCAACGAGTGATGTAATTGCTCTTGAAACATTACGCATCGGCTTAAGAAGTGATACCTTTTTTCAATACTTAGATAAATCATTGCATAATCCTAATTTTATAGAAGTAATCGATCAAGAAAAAAGCAATACAGTGAAAGCATGATAAAAGAAAAAACAGTTCAGGAATTAAAACAAATGATGGACGATCATATCGATTTTCAATTAATAGATGTTCGAGAATCACATGAATTTGACACTTGTAATATTTCTGGTGAATTAATCCCGTTGGGATCTATTATTGAACAAATAGAAAAAATAAGTAAAAACAAACCTGTAGTAATTCATTGTCGTAGCGGTTCACGAAGTGCTGCAGCAATTAGCGAATTAGAAAAACGTTTTGGTTATACAAATCTTTATAATTTGAAAGGTGGAATTTTAGGATGGGCCAAAGAAATAGATCCATCAATTCCAACCTATTAATTTTATGGTGAGTGAACTACTAGATTTTATTTTACATATTAATGAGCATCTAGCGACATTAGTACATCAATATGGAACATCTGTATACGGAATTTTATTTCTCATTATTTTTATAGAAACAGGACTAGTGGTTATGCCATTTCTTCCGGGAGATTCGTTATTATTTGCAGCTGGTGCTTTATGTGCGAATGAATCAACAGGATTGAATCTTGGTTATCTAATAATCATTTTAACTATTGCAGCGATATTAGGTGACAACTGCAATTATGGCATTGGGCGTTTTATTGGATTGAGAGTTACCCAAATTAAAATTGGTAAGCGACAATTGATAAAACAAGAATACATTGTTAAGACGCAAGAATTTTTTGAACGTCATGGTACGAAAGCCATTATCATGGCGCGTTTTGTTCCAATCGTTAGAACCTTTACACCTTTTGTTGCAGGAGTTGGCAAGATGGATTATAAATCTAAATTTCTTCCTTACGATATTGCAGGTGGTATTTTATGGATTAGTACGATGTCGATTTGTGGATATCTTTTTGGACAAATAGAATGGGTAAAAACGCATTTCGAAATCGTTGTAATATTAATTATCGTACTTTCCTTAGTCCCCATGATGATTGGATTCATTAAGCAACGAACGAAAAAATCCTAATGCCAGTTTACGGTTTAATCGGATATCCATTATCACATTCTTTTTCGAAATCATATTTCACTGCAAAATTTAAAAGAGAAGGATTTGTAGATTACAATTATATCAATTGTGAAATTGAAAATCTTAATGAATTAAAATCCATTATACAAGTTGAAAAACTTATAGGATTTAATGTTACTATTCCATACAAAATAGCCATTATTCCTTTTCTAGATTCAATAACAGAACAAGCTGAAAAAATTGCTTCAGTAAATACAGTTGTTGTTGATAAACAATTTAAATTGAAAGGTTACAATACCGATTATATAGGTTTCAAAGAAACCTTAAAACCTTTGCTCAAGCCTTATCATACCCATGCCTTTATTTTAGGAAATGGTGGCGCAGCAAAAACTGTTGCATTTGTTTTGGATGAACTTAATATTGAATTCAAAATCATTACAAGAAACCCTGTTGCTGCGAATCATTTTAGCTATGATCAGCTTACAGTCTTAGACGTACGTAATGCTCCACTCATTATAAATTGTACACCTGTTGGCATGTATCCTGAAATCAATCGTTTTCCAAATATTCCTTATGATGGCATCGAAAAATTCCATCTATTAATTGACCTCATCTACAATCCTATTGAAAGTTCTTTTTTGAGAAATGGTCGTGAACGGGGTGCAATGACGATGAACGGATATTCCATGTTAATCCGACAAGCGGAAGAAGCTTGGAAAATTTGGCGAAAATAAAAAGGGTTTTGTATCTTTAGCCTCTTATAATTTATTAAATGAAAAAAATTATACTAATTGCTTTACTGATTTTGATTTTTAATTTTAGTAAGGGACAAGTTTATCCATTTGCAGAAGATTTGAATGCTATGGCTCCTAATACAACTCCATCTGGAAATTGGATAAGTACTTAAAATGATCAACATTGTTATGTTTCAAAGTTTATAATTCAATAATTTATACTATTTAATTTCTAAAAATATGTCAAGTGAACTAAAAGATCAAAACACAAGTGTTGATACTCGATTAAAAGTAATTTTAGGATTCATTGTAGCAGGTGCTTTATGTCGCTTGGTACCTCATCCATTTAATTTCACACCCATTGCAGCTATGGGATTATTTGCGGGAACTTATATTAACAATAAGAAATTAGCGCTTTTAATTCCTATTTCTGCTATGTTACTAAGTGATATCATGCTTCAGCTGATCAATGGTACAGGTTTTCATAATCAAATGTTTTGGGTGTACGGTAGCATTGCCCTAATTACCTCATTAGGATTTCTTTTAAAAGGAAGAGCACAACGTCAAACAATAATGGTTGCATCATTAACTGGATCAATTTTATTTTTCTTGATTACAAATTTTGGAACTTGGGCTGCTGGATATTATCCACATACTGCGGCTGGCTTAACTGAATGTTTTGTAATGGCTATCCCTTTCTTTAAAGGCACTCTGATGGGTGATTTGTTTTACAACTTCGTATTTTTTGGCGGATTTGCACTTGTTCGATGGGCATCACCTATTGTTATTGGAAAAAAAATCTAGAAATTGATAAAATATTTGAAAAACCGAAGGAGAAATCTTTCGGTTTTTTTATTATTTTCAAGTACCAATTTATGGTAAGACCTAGCATATCCTTTCTTACCTTTGAACCATCAAATGATTGTATATTTTAAAGTATAGGCTATGATAACAAAGGAGCAAGTATTAGATGCATTACGCAATGTAGAGGAACCAGATCTAAAAAAAGATTTGGTAACACTCAACATGATTAAAGATATCGCAGTTAATGGCAAACAAGTAAGTTTTACAGTTATTCTTACTACACCCGCTTGTCCTCTTAAGGAATTAATATCAAACGCATGTAGGAATGCAATCATACATTTTGTAGACGCCGATGCGGAAGTAACTGTTAATATGACTGCTAATGTAACAACACCTAGAATTGACAAATCAGACATACTCTCAGGCGTTAAAAACATCATCGCTATTGCTTCCGGAAAGGGAGGAGTGGGAAAATCTACTGTAGCAGCTAATTTGGCGATTGCAATGGCGCAAACGGGAGCAAAAGTAGGATTGATAGATGCGGACATTTATGGCCCTTCACAACCGATTATGTTTGGAGTAGCGAATGAACGATTATTCATTACAGAAAGAGAAGGCAAGCAGTACATGCTTCCAGTGGAGAAATACGGAGTTAAATTACTTTCAATTGGTTTTCTAACAGATCCATCACAAGCAATAGTTTGGAGAGGACCGATGGCATCTAAAGCGTTACGTCAACTTTTTACAGATGCAGATTGGGGTGAATTAGATTATCTTTTTATTGATCTACCACCTGGAACTGGAGATATTCATTTAACATTAGTTTCTCTTGTACCAGTTACTGGAGCCGTGATTGTTTCTACTCCTCAACAAATTGCTTTAGCAGATGCTCAAAAAGGAATAGCAATGTTTCAACTTGATTCGGTGAAAGTTCCAGTATTGGGATTAATAGAAAACATGGCCTATTTCACCCCTGCAGAGCTTCCAAACAATAAGTATTATTTATTTGGCAAAGGAGGATGTAGAAAACTTGCAGAAGAATTAAATATTCCATTTTTAGGGGAGATACCTTTGATACAAAGTATTTGTGATGGAGGAGACCAAGGAATTCCTGCAGTGATGGAAATGGAAAACCCCGCTGCCCTCCCCTTTCTTACTATAGCCGGAAATGTTGCACAGCAAGTAGCCATTAGAAATGCGAAACATAATCCTACACAACCATTGGCCAGCGTTGGCTATTGAAATATGAATAAGCATGAAGAATTAATCGTTCGAATAGAAGATACATTATCACAAATTCGCCCTTACCTGGAAGCCGATTTTGGCAATGTAAGTTTTATTGAGATCACTGAAGAGATGGTGGTTCGAGTACGATTAGAAGGAGCTTGTAAATCTTGTTCAATGAGTACTATGACCCTAAAAGCAGGAATTGAACAATCACTTTTAAAAGCTATTCCAGAAATAAAAAGTGTTGAAGCAGTAAGTTAATTTCAACTTAAATAAAAGCATGATGAATTG
>JANXSD010000101.1 GCA_025352785.1 Bacteroidota bacterium | reverse complement strand
CTTTTCCTAATATTGCTGTGAACCCCCAAAGCACAATTGCAATGTGCATTTGAAGGTAAGCTTTGCGCATAGCTTAAAAACGAAGCAAGTTTTCGTAAAGTTCCTTGGTAGGTAATCCCATCACATTGTAATACGATCCTTGAATATACTCAACACCAATCATTCCAATCCATTCTTGAATTGCATACGCGCCAGCTTTATCCATCGGTTGATATTTCTCAACATAATAGGTAATTTCTGCTTCACGTAATGCCTTAAATATCACATCTGTTTTTACAAAAAATGATTCCGATTTTTTTGCAGACATAATACACACTCCCGTAATAACCATGTGGCGACGACCAGATAATAAACGGAGCATGCGCTCCGCATCTTTTGCATCTGTTGGTTTTCCTAATAATAAATCATCCACCGCTACAAGAGTATCAGCAGTTATTACAATCCCACCATCGTGTACATCTGTTTTATAAGCAAGAGATTTTTTCCTCGCTAAGAACATAGCACTGTCTTCTCTACGAAAGTGTGCAGGGAAATCTTCATCAACCGATTTAACTATTACTTCATAAGCAATACCCAACTCTTTAAAAAGATGTTCACGGCGTGGAGAACCAGAGCCTAAAATAACTCGAGTATCCTTAAATTTTTCTTGTAAGAGGTTCATAATTTTTATTGAAATGAAAAATAAAATAGTAACATTGATATAACGCCTGTAAACATAATCATTTTTGTAATTATACTGACTCTTGAATATGAATTTACGTTGTTCGCCTTATAAATCATGGGTATTAATACGAGTAAGGGAATTTCAACGGTGCAAAGTAAATAATAAAATGGAAATGGATTATTCCATTGCTCGCTCAACCATTGAATTCCAACAATTAAAATCAATATGATGATAGTCAGTAATATAGATAAAAATTTAGTAAATTTAATTCCTACTGAAACGGGGAGTGTTTTACATCCACATTCATTATCACCTTTAAAATCTTCTAAATCTTTTAGCAACTCCCGAACTAATGTAAGGAGAAATGCAAATCCAGTATAACCTGCTACCATGCTCACAACTGCCGAATCTGCTAAAGCAAAGGGTTCAGGGATAATAACTATCCAAACAGAAAAGGCAGTTAGCAACGCTATTATAAGATTACCAAGAAGTGGAATACATTTATAGGATGTTGCATAGAAATACAAAAATCCGGCAATTACAAGATTGATTATTCCAATATATTTATAACCTTTTACAAATGATAAATAAAATCCACCTAAAACACCAATAAAGGTGAGGATCATATATAAATTGTAAACAGAATCAAGTTGCAATTTTTTGCCAATCAGTACTTTATCTGGCTTGTTGATACTATCGATATCGACATCTTCGATATCATTTATTAAATATCCGCCAGCAGCAATAAATACACAAGATAAAACGAGTATGAAAAACTCAAAGGAATTCATCAAAATAGATTTTCCTTGAAGGAGAAGAATAGGCTGTATTAATGCATAACGCAAAAGTATTTGCATGATTATGATCATCAATAAATTTGGCCAACGAATAATTTTTAGATAGTCCTTCATTTATTGCCAATCGCCATTTAAGGTAAGCACCTGCTCAATAACATCACGAACACATCCTTCACCACCATTTTTTTCAGAAACATAAATACTTGCTTTCTTCACTTGATGTACAGCATCTGCCGGACACGTTGGAACCGCACATTTTTCCATCACGATAAGATCTGGCATATCATCACCCATATAAAGTACTTGGTTCATTCCAACTTGATGTTTAATGAGCAAATTGTCAAGTTGCGAAAGTTTATTTTCTACTTTTAAATATACTTCTGTTATTCCTAAGTTTTCTAATCTTTTTTGAACACCTTCAGCATTACTTCCGCTGATTACAAAAATATGATAACCCTTTTTCGAAGCTAATTGTAATGCATAACCATCTTTAATGTTCATTTTACGTAGCATAATTCCATCTTGCAAAATATGCAAACTGCCATCTGTAAGTACACCATCAATATCGAGTACAAAGCAACGCACATTTCGAAGTTTTTCTTTAAAGTTTTCTGACATTGGATGAAATTTTATGGTGGCCAAAGATAGTTAATCCATTATGTGAATATGTAATATGAAAAGCTTTGTAAAGATTGTTTTTATTGAATTCTAGTTAGCTATAATTTTAAAGCGTGTACTAAACGAATTGCTTCTACGGCTTCTTTTACATCATGTACTCTCAAAATGGAAATGCCTTTTTGTAAGGCGATTGTGTTTAAAATACTAGTCCCATTTAACGCATCTATTGCTTTAATTTCAAGAAGTTTATTTATCATAGATTTGCGCGACAAACCAACCATAATCGGACAGTCTAATAGTAGAAAGTGCTCGAGATTATTTAGCAACTGAAAATTTTGTGTTACAGTTTTTCCAAAACCAAATCCAGGATCTATAATAATATCAATAACACCAGCTTTTCTCAACTTTACAATTCTCTTTTGTAATGACTTAAACACGTCGATAACTACATTCTCATATAACGGTTCCTTTTGCATCGTTTGAGGATTTCCTTGCATGTGCATGAGGATATATGGAACCTTCAAAGCTGCTACCGTTTCGAACATCGTATCATCAAAATCGCCGCCTGTAATATCATTAATAATATGAGCACCATTTAAGATTGCTTGTTTCGCCACTTCTGCTCGGAAGGTATCTGCTGAAAGTATTGTATTTGGAAAATGTTGTGAAATCAATTGAATTGCTGGAATCAATCGATTCAACTCCTCTTTTCCATCTATTTCTGTTGCGCCAGGTCTACTTGAAACCGCACCAATATCAATTATTTTAGCTCCCATCAAAAGCATCTGCTCAACATGAGCCTTCATGATACTTTCTTCGGTAAATTTGCCCCCATCATAAAACGAATCAGGAGTCACATTTAAAATTCCCATTACTACAGGAGCTGTTAAATCAAGGAGTTTGCCATGGCATCGAAGGCTAAAACTAGGTTCTCTAGAAGAAGCATTTAGATTTGTAACAGGTATCGTCATAGTATTTTCATTCTTAAAACTTAAAATTGCACATGTCGGAATTAACCTCCCGTCAATACGATCAGGCAGTAGGACGCTGCAAAGATATCTTCCTTGCGAAAATGCAAGATTATGGGAGCGCTTGGCGAGTATTACGCCCATCTTCCATTACCGATCAAATTTTTATCAAAGCTCAACGAATTCGTAGTCTCGAGGTAAAATTAGAAAAGAAAATTGATGAAGGAATTGAAGGAGAGTATATTGGCATTGTAAATTATGCTGTGATCGCACTTATACAAATGTCATTAAAAGCAGATGCCCCCATGGATTTGGAGAAGGGTAATGCTCAGAAATTCTATGAAAATCATCTCGATCAGGCAAAATCATTGATGTTGGATAAAAATCATGATTATGGGGAGGCCTGGCGCGATATGAGGGTTAGCTCAATGACAGATCTCATCTTGATGAAAATTTTAAGAACCAAGCAAATTGAAGACAACAAAGGAAATACTTTAATTAGCGAAGGGGTTGATGCGAATTATTACGACATGATTAACTATGCTATTTTCGCATTAATAAAATTACAAGAGGCTCACGATTTAACAAAAGCATAAGAAAATGAAAATTATCGCAAACATTTCAAGATTTTTAGTAGGTGTACTTTTTATCATTTCAGGATTAATAAAAGCAAACGACCCAATTGGTTTCTCCATCAAGTTGGATGAGTATTTTGTGGTCTTTCATACACAGTTTTTAAGTGCTGGATCAGTTTTGATCGCAATGCTAATTTGTATTTTGGAAGTTGGATTGGGAGTAGCGATTTTAATGGGATATAGAATGAAATTAGTTAGTTGGTTAACACTCTTACTAATATTATTTTTCACATTTCTTACTTTTTATTCTGCCTATTTTGATGTAGTAAAAGATTGCGGATGTTTTGGTGACGCACTGCATCTTAAACCATGGGAATCATTTACAAAAGATGTGATATTGTTGTTTTTTGTATTGATCATTTTTTCTCAACGAAATAAGATTCAACCATTAATTAATGAACGAATAAGTACACTCTTAACGTATGCTGGTTTGGTGCTTACTACATGGTTTACGTATCACTGTTATGCGCATCTCCCAATGAAAGATTTTCGTCCGTATGCAATTGGTAAAAATATTTTGCAAGGAATGCAATTACCTCCAGGTGCAAAAACTGATTCGGTGGTGATGGTTTTTATTTATGAAAAGAATGGACAAAAAGTTGAAGTTACTCCAGATAAATTAGGACCTATTACTGCTGATACAGCTTACAAATTCGTGGATCGAATCGATAAAGTTATTCGTGAAGGCGACAAGCCTGCTATTCATGATTTCGCTATTCGCGATGCAGAAGATAATAATCTTACGAATGATTATTTAACCCGACCTGATTATGTGTTTATGTTAGTTGCGTATGATCTTGAAACAACAGATTTAAAAGTACAATCAAAGATTAATGATTTCGTTGGATTATGTCAACAGAAGGATGTTGAATTCTTTGGAATTACTTCAACCATTCCAACTACAACAGATAAATTCCGACATGAGCACCAAAGTATGTTCCCTTATTATTTCTGTGATGCTACTGCTTTGAAAACAATTATTCGATCAAATCCAGGATTAGTGTTATTGAAAAATGGAACTGTAATAGACATGTGGCATGCAAATGATTTCCCTACTTTCGATGAGGTGAATCAGAAATATCTCAAGAAATAAATTGTTGATTCGCTGAATGATATTACTGCACCAACCGAATGCTTAAATTAATTCTTAGGAAACTCATTTACGGTTTGTTGGTAATCGCTGGTGTTATATGCGTAGTTTTTTTTCTGTTTAATATTCTTCCTGGAGATCCGGCTCGTATGATGTTGGGTCAACGTGCTGATATTTCTTCTGTGGATGCTATCAATCGCGAACTTGGAAGAGACCTTCCTTTGTTTACTCAATTTCGATTTTATGTAAATGATTTGTCGCCTGTTTCAATTTACAATATCAAGGATAGCGCTAGTAGGAGTTATTTTGATAAGGAAAAATATGGGGCATCAAAGATTTTAATTCCTTTTGCAAATGAAGCTTTATTGGTCAAGAAACCTTATCTCCGACGATCTTATCAAACACAACAAAGAGTTACAGAGATACTTTTAGATGCATTGCCTGGTACCGCATTATTAGCGTTTGTTTCATTAGCATTCGCTGCGATAGTAGGAATAATAATAGGTGTTTGGTCGGCATTGCGTTACCGAACATTCTCCGATCAATTAAATATGTTTATTTCTGTATTGGGAATGTCGGTTCCTTCGTTTTTTGCAGGTATTCTTATTGCGTGGGTATTTGGTTTTGTATGGAGTGATGTTACTGGTTTAAATATGACAGGTAGTATTTACGAAATTGATCCATTTAAAGGAGAAGTTTTGACCTTAAAAAATTTAATTCTGCCGGCATTCACTTTAGGAATTCGACCTCTTGCTGTCATCGTGCAATTAACACGAAGTTCGATGTTAGAGGTTTTATCACTTGATTATGTACGAACTGCTAAAGCAAAAGGATTGTCAGATTATAAAGTTATTGTGAATCACGCTTTACGGAATGCCATGAATCCAGTTCTTACTGCTATTTCAGGATGGTTAGGTTCGTTGTTGGCTGGTGCTGTATTTATTGAATATATTTTTGGTTGGAAGGGCGTAGGAAAAGTTACTGTGGACGCACTCGAGAATTATGATTTTCCGGTGGTAATGGGTGCAGTTTTGATGGTGTCCGTGTTTTTTGTGATCATCAATGTTTTGGTGGATCTATTGTATGCTCGATTGGATCCAAGAGTTAGGGTTGAATAAGTAATCGATTGTTGGTATTCTTTTTTTTGTAAATATTAACATGACTTTAACGAAAACTAGCCATTCGTTTCACAATACCATCATAAAAAATCGGTTATCATTGCAAACATCTTTTATCGACAAAATCAATATGATGGATATACGCGAAATTAACGAAAAAATTCAGCAAGAAAGTGCATTTATCGATTTGCTAAATATGGAGCTCGGTAAGGTAATTATCGGTCAAAAGCAAATGCTTGATCGTTTGTTAATCGGTTTGCTTTCGAATGGTCATCTTCTCCTAGAAGGAGTTCCAGGATTGGCAAAAACTTTAGCAATCAAATCACTTGCTTCTGCTATTAAAGCCAACTTTAGTAGGATACAGTTTACGCCCGATTTATTGCCTGCTGATTTAGTAGGAACAATGATTTATAATCAGAAGCAAGAAGCATTTACAGTTCGTAAAGGCCCTTTGTTTTCCAATTTCATTCTAGCAGATGAAATTAATCGCGCACCTGCAAAAGTTCAAAGTGCATTATTAGAAGCCATGCAAGAACGACAAGTTACAATTGGTGATGAGACATTTAAATTGCCAGAACCTTTTCTTGTACTTGCAACACAAAATCCAATAGAGCAGGAGGGGACATATCCACTTCCCGAAGCGCAACTTGATCGTTTCATGTTGAAGATTGTAATCGATTACCCAACAAAAGAAGAAGAACGATTAATTATCCGACAAAATCTTGCTCAAGAATCTGTAAAGATTAATCAAGTAATAAATACAGAGACAATTGTAAAAGCTCGCTCAGCAGTTCGTGAAGTGTATATGGATGAAAAAATTGAAAAGTATATTCTCGATATAGTTTTTGCAACACGCTATCCGAAACAAAATAATTTGCGTAAAATAGAAAATTTAATTAGCTACGGCGGATCACCACGTGCTAGTATTAATTTGGCATTGGCTGCAAAGGCTTATGCATTTATTAAGCGTCGTGGTTATGTTATCCCTGAAGATATTCGTGCTGTTAGTCATGATGTAATGCGTCATCGTATTGGATTGACTTACGAAGCCGAAGCAGAAAATGTAACTACGGATGAAGTGATCAATGAAGTTTTGAATATTGTAGAAGTACCTTGATAAAGTTAGATTGTGCTTATTTTTTATTGTGTTATTCGAATTGATAAATAATGGAGTCATCTGAATTATTAAAAAAAGTTCGTAAGATTGAAATTAAAACGAGAGGCCTGTCGTCGCAGATTTTCTCGGGTGAATACCATTCTGCTTTCAAAGGACGCGGAATGGCATTTAGTGAGGTACGCGAGTATTCGCATGGTGATGATATACGTAATATCGACTGGAATGTAACAGCTCGCTTCGGACATCCCTACGTAAAAGTTTTTGAAGAAGAAAGGGAGCTTACAGTAATGCTTTTAGTTGACGTAAGTGCATCTGGAAGTTTCGGAACTAACCACCAGTTCAAAAGAGATCTAATTACAGAATTGACAGCAGTATTGGCATTTTCTGCAATTGAAAATAATGATAAAGCAGGTGTGATATTTTTTTCTGATCGAATTGAATTATTCATTCCTCCAAAAAAGGGTAAAACACATATTCTTAGAATTATTCGTGAGCTAATAAATTTCGAACCAAAAGGAACAGGTACTGATATTGGTGCGGCATTACGTTACTTTAATAATATGATTAAGAAAAAATGTATCGCATTTCTCATTTCAGACTTTATAGGGACGGGTTATGAAGATGCATTAAAAGTTTCCGCAAAAAAACATGACCTCGCTGCACTGCGTATTCATGATGTGCGCGAAGCTGAAATGCCGGATGTTGGTTTAATCAGATTTGTAGATGCGGAAACTGGAAAAGTGAGTATGATGGATACAGGGAATCTTATGACACGAAGAGATTATTCAATTTGGTGGAAACAAACGGATCGTCAAACTACAGAATTATTGACGCGCTCGGGAATTGATCATGCCAGTTTAAGAACCGATCAACCTTATGTGCAACCTCTATTAAATTTATTTAAGAAACGCGATCGCAGATCCTAATATGAAGCGTAATTTATTAATCCTTATTTTTTTTATTGCCACTCTTAGCACCAACGCTCAAGTAGTCGCTCGTGTTCAAGTGGATTCTGTAAAAACATTTATTGGAAAGCAAGTTAAAATTAAAGTACAATTAAGTCAACCCAAATCGTTGAACATTCAATGGTCAGAAACAGATACTCTTGACCGGCTAGAAATTCTTGCTAAATCAAAAGTAGATACATTAAAAACTACTGATACAGAGATACTTTTGAGATCACAAATTTATACTGTTACCGCATATGATTCTGGAATTTATAATGTGCCATCATTTAATTTCAAATACACGATAAGTGGAAACCCACAAGAACAAATAGCACAAACAGATCCATTACAGATTACTTATTTTTTGGTTCCTGTTGATACTTCGAAGGCGATTAAAGATATTAAAGCAATAGCAGAAGTACCTTATGATTGGACGTATGTGATTTGGATTTCTATAGGATGTCTAATTCTATTAATTATCGGATATTTTGTTTATCGTTATATTCAAAAGAAAAGAGCATTAGCGAAACTTCCGAAACCAGTGAAAGAAATAATTCGTCCCGCGCATGAAATAGCGTTGGAAGAATTAAAAAAATTAGATGCTGATAAAATATGGCAACAAGGAAATCTCAAATTGTACCATACTTCAATAAGTGATATTTTGCGTCAATATATTTTTCATCGATGGAACATCAATGCAATGGAGATGACTTCTGATGAAATTTTGCACCATGGCTTTATCAATATATTGAAACATGACCAACAAGAATTGCTTGGGTATGTGTTAAGACTTGCTGATTATGTAAAGTTTGCAAAGGCACAACCAATTTCACATGAGAATGAACAAAGTATGCGCTCTGCAATTCAATTTGTCGAAACTTCAATTCCTACTCCAGAAATAATGATTAATGAACCAACGAATAAGGAGGTTTTATCATGATGGAATGGTATTCTGATATTCATTTTAAAAATCCTGGATTCTTGTGGTTGCTGTTGATAGTTCCATTATTGATTGCTTATTTCTGGATTGTTAAAAGACATACTCGTCCACGAATAAAAATATCTAGTACTGAAGCATTTAGAAATTATAAGCCTACATTAAAGCAACGACTCATTAACTCACCTATTGTATTACGAGTAGTAGCTATTTCACTCTTAATTGTTGCCTTAGCACGACCACAGTCATCTTCAAAGGCATCGAATGTAACAACTGATGGAATATCAATTGTAGTTGCATTGGATATTTCTGCAAGTATGCTTGCCGAAGATTTTCATCCTAATAGAATTGAAGCTGCAAAAAAAGTTGCAATAGATTTCATCAATGGCCGACCAAGTGATTTGATTGGCTTAGTAATTTTTTCTGGTGAAAGTTTTACGCAATGTCCATTAACTTCTGATCATTCTGTTCTACATGATCTAATGAAAGATGTAAAGCCAGGATTACTTACGGATGGGACTGCAATTGGAGAAGGATTAGCAACAGCAGTAGCACGATTGAAAGATGCCAAAACTAAAAGTAAAGTAATTATGTTGATTACTGATGGAGTAAATAATGCTGGTTCAATACCACCAATAACAGCTGGTGAAATAGCAAAAACTTTTGGAATTCGTGTCTATACAATTGGTGTTGGTACACAAGGCATGGCTCCTTATCCGTTTAAAACACCATTCGGTATCGAATACCAAAATATGGAAGTGCAAATTGATGAAGGTTTGTTGACACAGATTGCAAATACAACTGGTGGAAAATATTTTAGGGCTACGAATAATAAAAAACTAGAAAATATCTTTACTGAAATTGATAAATTAGAAAGATCTAAAATAGAAGTGACGGAATTTAAACGCTATACAGAAGAGTATTTTCCCTTAGCATTGGTCGCATGTATATTATTTATTATTGAAATTGTTTTAAGATATACTTGGCTAAGAAGTTTACCTTAAGAGTTTGACAAAAAAAAATGAATCATCAATATCATCTTGAATATAATTAGTTGAAATGTTACAGTTTGCCCACCCGGAAATGATTTATTTGTTTGCACTAGTCCCGGTGCTGATGCTGCTATTTTTCTTGATGAGAAGATGGAAGAAAAGGGCACTCGCTAAGTTCGGCGAACCAAATATGGTGAGAAAATTATTTCCTGATGTTTCTGTATCTAGACCAGGATTCAAATTCATTTTTATTTTATTGGCGTTTATATTTTTAGCAGCAGCAGTTTGCGGTCCATTAATTGGATCTAAATTAGAAGAGGTTAAACGAAAAGGTGCTGATATAATTATTGCAATTGATGTTTCCAATAGTATGCGTGCGGAGGATTTGCGTCCGAATAGATTGGAACGATCTAAGCAAGTAATTAGCCGATTGATTGATAGATTGGATGGTGATAGAATTGGAATTGTAGTGTTTGCGGGTGATGCATATATTCAATTGCCAATTACAACAGATTATGGTGCAGCGAAATTATTTCTTTCAACTGTTGAACCCGATATCGTTCCTAGACAAGGTACTGCAATTGGTGCTGCAATAGATTTGGCAACCACATCCTTTACTGATTCTACAAAAAAGCATTCTGCAATAGTAATTATTACAGACGGAGAAAATCATGAGGATAATGCAATTGATGCAGCTAAACAGGCCGCTGAAAAAGGTGTTCGTGTTTATACCATCGGTATGGGATCGGTAAATGGTGCTCCAATTCCTATCTATAATAACGGAGCTCGTGTTGGATACCGACAAGATGAGAATGGCAGTACAGTAATCACAAAATTGGATGCTGCAATGCTTAGTGATATTGCGGAAGCTGGAAAGGGAAGATTTATTCGCGCTACGAATGGTGATGATGGATTAGATATCATCCTGAAAGAACTTGATGCTTTAGATAAAAAAGAATTTAAATCGAAGATGTATACAGATTTTGAAAATCAATTTCAGTATTTTGTTGCATTAACACTTCTTTGTTTGATTGTCGAATATTTATTAGGGGAAAAGAAAAGTAAGTGGTTTACTAAATTAAATTTATTTGGTGTTAAAAAGAAAGAGGAAGCATGAAAAATTTACTTTCTAATTTAATTTTTGTTTTATCGATGATGATTTCATTAAATGGAAATTGTCAGTCGGAGAATCGGTTGATCCAACAAGGGAATGATAAATACAAGAGTTCGAAATTTCCTGATGCTGAAATGAATTATAAGAAGTCCATAGAGAAACAGCCATTATCATTTACTGGTAACTATAATTTAGGTAATGCCCTATACAAACAACAAAAGTATGAGGAGGCTGCTAAACAATATATGCAAGCTGCGGGAGTAGATTCAACAACGAGTAATCAAGCGAAGAGTTATTATAATTTAGGAAATTCATTGTTGAAATCTGATAAGTACAAAGAAAGCGCAGAAGCATATAAAATGGCACTTCGACAAGATCCATCAGATGAAAATGCGCGTTACAATTTGTCCTACGCACTTTCGAAACTTCGTCAGCAAGAGCAACAAAACAAAGAAAATAAGGATAATAAAAACAAAGACAAAAAGGATAATAAGGATCAAAAGAATAAGGATCAGCAACAAAAAAGTAAAGAGCAACAACAGAAAGATCAGCAACAGAAGGAACAGCAGAAAGAACAACAAAAGAAGGATCAGGAAAAACAGGATCAACAGGCGAAGCAGCAACAAAGTAAACCAAAGATTTCTAAAGAAGATGCTGAACGTATTTTAGAAGCGTTGAAAAATGACGAGAAAGATTTGCAGAAGAAAAAAGCAAAGAAGTATGAAGCTACAGGAAATAATCCAGCTAAAGATTGGTAATATTATTTCATGGTTGCGACAATTTTTTGTGCAGTTACAGTTGGAATCCCTTCACCACTTACAGTAATTATTGATTTAATATAAAATAAGAGTCGCTTTTTTAATGATGACAAAATAAATTCCATTAAATCTACATCGGCTAATTCAGCAATTAAAGGACGATTACTTTTGTCTTGTGCTAAGCGATGAAATAAAGTTCCTGGATGTGTTTTTAAATAAACTGTTAATCCATTTCTATTCATCCATTCCATATTATCAAGGTAGGTAGGACATCCACCTCCAGTAGCAACAACAACATTTTTTTTTGCAGATAATGCTAATAAAGTTTCACGTTCAATTTTCCTAAATGCAATTTCACCATCTTGTTTAAAAATTTGGGAAATCGTTTTGCCAGTAACAAATTCTGTTGATGCATCAAGGTCAATAAATTTCCATCCTAATAAAGTGGCTAATTCTTTTCCAACAGAACTCTTTCCAGATCCCATGTATCCTATTAAAAAAATGCGATCTTTCATTTACTAATTATATATTGAAAACATTTTTCATTCGTAGTTATTTATCTTATCGCTTAACATTATAGAATTTCATTTTATAATCTACGTCAACAATACCTCTTGAAATACTATTCATACGTCCTTTTAACAATTGTTTTTTCAGAGAAGTTAACCGATCAGTAAAGAGAACTCCATTAATATGATCATATTCATGCTGAATAATTCTTGCTTTAACGCCAATATATTCTTCTGTATGAGTTTCGAAATTTATATCCTGATAACGAATGGTAATTGTTGGTTTACGCTCTATGTCTTCACGAACACCTGGAATACTTAAACATCCTTCGTTAAACTTCCATTTGTTTCCAGTTTCATCAAGGAGCTCGGCGTTGATAAATATTTTTCTAAAGTTTTCCGTTGTTGGATCATCAACAGAGAATGGTTTCGCATCAACAATAAATAGTCTAATAGCAATTCCAATTTGTGGCGCTGCTAATCCTACACCAGAGCTATTATACAT
This sequence comes from Bacteroidota bacterium, assembly GCA_025352785.1. Classification (GTDB taxonomy): domain Bacteria; phylum Bacteroidota; class Bacteroidia; order AKYH767-A; family OLB10; genus JANXSD01. The sequence goes on along the minus strand of JANXSD010000101.1, from coordinate 15,515 downwards.
CGTGGCAAACATATTATCGATTATTTCATTCAGATTCGGATATTCTGAATCAATAGTAATGGCTTTTTTTCTAAGTATTGGGTCGCCGTAAGCAACTATGGGATAAATCATAAAGGTTGAATGGAAGACAAATAATTTTGTAAGATTATAGTTGCACTAACGCGATCAATTAATGCTTTGTCGCGTCGAACAATTTTTGATTGACCACTTTCTAGTAAACTTCTAGTTGCCATTAATGAAGTAAATCGTTCATCGTATCGATAAACTGGCATACTTGGAAATATTTTTTTGAGGCGGTTCACGAATTGATTAGTAAGATGTGTTGTTGTAGATGCTTCATTATTTAATCTGCGAGGGTCACCTACAACGATAGATTCCACAGATTCCTTTTCAAAATATTTTCGCAGAAATTCAATTAATAGATGTGTTGAAACAGTCTCTAGCGCAGTTGCTATAGTTTTTGTTGGGTCGGTTACTGCGATTCCTGTTCGCTTACTTCCATAATCAAGTGCAATTATACGCGGCATTATGACGCAAAGGTAGCAAGTTCATTCCTGATTTATTAATTTTGTGATCTACTTTGTTTCCTAAAATCTGAAAAACATGTTGAAATTTATTATTGAAAATGCTTGGTCTGACCGAAATTTATTGAAAAAACACGACGTTCAACATGCTATACGTGAGGTTATTGAACAGTTAGACAAAGGGTTAATTCGTGTTGCAGAACCTTTAGAAGGTGGTTGGAAAGTAAATGAATGGATTAAAAAAGCAGTGATTTTATATTTCCCAATTATGCAAATGCAAACCATTGAAGTAGGACCTTTTGAATTTCATGATAAAATACCATTAAAAAGTGGCTATGCTAACCTCGGTGTTCGGGTCGTTCCTCATGGTATTGCTCGTTATGGATCGTACTTAGCAAACGGTGTAATTATGATGCCTTCGTATGTGAATATTGGTGCTTATGTTGATAGCGGAACAATGGTGGATACTTGGGCTACAGTTGGAAGTTGTGCGCAAATTGGAAAGAATGTCCACTTGAGTGGGGGAGTGGGTATTGGCGGTGTTTTAGAGCCTGTACAAGCCGCACCAGTTATTATAGAAGATAATTGTTTTATTGGTTCAAGATGTATCGTTGTTGAGGGAGTGAAAGTTGAATCTGAAGCCGTTCTTGGAGCTAATGTTGTTCTAACCATGTCTACTAAAATTATTGATGTGAGTAATGATACTCCAATTGAATATAAGGGAATCGTCCCTTCTCGTTCTGTGGTTATTCCAGGAAGTTATACCAAGAAATTTCCTGCTGGTGATTTTCATGTTCCTTGTGCTCTTATTATTGGAAGAAGAAAAGCTAGCACCGATATGAAAACTTCACTTAACGAGGCACTTCGTGATTTTAATGTTGCTGTTTAAAAATTAACGATTTATAAAATTAAATAGACAATTTAACGGAAGTATTCTTACATTGTCATGATAACAATTAAGATAATTCATTAGTAAAGTAGGTCATTGTTTTGGTTGAAAACGTCGAATTTCTTCTCGATAGGTTGAGAAGTTTGTCATTGAAATTATGACAAAAAAAGTAGTTGCTTTTCATTAAATTTGCAACATGGTAAAAGCAATGTTATTTATTGATGGTAGTTGGTTATATCACGTTCGACCATACCTTTTGAATTTAGATGGACGTCAGGATTTTGAATTGGATTATAGAGCGTTACCGAATTTGGTTCGTAGTTATCTCATTACTCAATTGGAAATGCCTGTTGATTTAGTAAGAACCTATTATTTTGGTACAATTGCGATTAACAAACCTGGGCATGATAATGTTCGGGAAAAGCAATTTTATGATATGCTTAACAAACGATGTAATTATCATACTGAAATATTTGAGTACGATTTTAAAAATCGTGAAACAGGTCGTCGTGAAAATTGCCTAGAAGTAGGTCTATCCTCAACAGCATTAGTACATGCTTTTCAACCAGGAGTTTATGATGTAGCTTGCATTCTTGCTGGCGATCTTGATTATCAGCCATTAATTAAACATCTTCGTTCGATTGGCAAAAGAATTCTTTTGGTTGCTGCGAAAGGAAGCGCCGGATTTTATCCCGTACATCCTAAATTTACCGAAGATCCAAATATGTTCGATTTTCCAATTCTATTTCTTGATGAGCATCTCGATAAATTGCATCTTCAACGAACGGAGCAAATGAGAACGTGCGATAGCTGTGGAAAGGAAGAATTGTCAGTATTTACTAGCGATTGGTTTTACTGTAAAACTTGTCGTGATGAATACCGATTACTTCGATCACGCCAAAATATTGAAGGTTAATTATTGAAATTGAATCTCTTGAAAATCACTTTTTATCAGGAGATTTTCTCGTATTTTACCTCATATTAAATCAACGATTGTTTGTGAATTACTTATTTTTTTCAATGCAATTTTAATTGTTGATCTACGTAGTATTGTAATATCATGAAAGAAATTGTTAAATGTGGTTGTGGTGTAGTTCTTTTTTTATTCTTTTTACTTCCTATCCATCAATTAAGTGCTCAGTCAGCTCCGATTTATGACTCTCCTGGTGCTCGACAATGGGCTGATTCGGTGTTGAATACTTTTAGCTATCAACAAAAAATTGGGCAGTTATTTATGGTAGATGCGTATTCGAATCGCGATGCAATTCAGGTTGCTCAAATCAAATCGCTTATTGATTCTTTTGCAATAGGAGGTCTTATATTTTTTCAAGGAGGACCCATTCGAGAAGCTATCCTTACAAATTATTATCAATCGATTTCTAAAACTCCTTTAATGATTGGTATGGATGCGGAGTGGGGTATTAGTATGCGGTTAGATAGTACAATTAGATTCCCACGGCAAATGACTTTGAGTGCTGGAAGTAATCCGCAACAAGTTTATCAAATGGGACGTGAAATTGGTCGTCAATGCAAACTAATGGGAATCCATATAAATTTTGCTCCATCAGTCGATATTAATAACAATCCTTTAAATCCAGTTATTAATAGTCGCTCATTTGGAGAAGATCGTGATCAAGTAAGTATGTTAGGTGGAATGTACATGAAGGGAATGCAAGACGTAGGTGTTTTAGCGTGTGCTAAACATTTTCCAGGACATGGAAATACAGATACAGATTCTCATTTATCACTTCCTACTGTACTTTCTAATCGCGTTGAATTGGATACAATGGAATTAGTTCCTTTTCAAAAATTAATTAATGATAGTTTAGCATCAGTGATGGTTGCACATTTATTCGTGCCTGCACTTGATTCAACTACCAATCAAGCAAGTACTTTATCACCCTATATCGTAACTGAATTATTAAAACATAAGTTAGGATTTAACGGACTTATTTTTACTGATGCACTAAACATGAAAGGTGTTGCGAGTTATTATTCACCTGGTGAGATTGAATTTAAAGCATTGCAAGCAGGAAATGATGTGTTATTGTATTCAGAAAATATCCGAAAAGCAATTGATAGAATACATATTGGTATTCAGAATTGTGAGATTGAACAGAGTGAGATTGATCAACATGTAAGAAAAATTTTGATGTCAAAGTATTGGGTGGGGTTGAATAAATATACTCCAATCGATACTACAAATCTTTATAATGATTTAAATACGAACGAAGCAAATTGGTTGAATTATCAGATGTATGATGAGTCGGTAACTTTACTTCGCAATAAGGGGAATTTAATTCCGCTTAAAACTTTTTATAGAGACTGCATTGCTTCAGTTGTTATCAATGATACAGTACAAAATAATTTTCAGTTGATGTTAAATCGTTATGCCAAGGTGAATTGTTTTTCCATTGCAAAAGATGCTTCAATAAAAACGATGGATAGTTTGATGCTACAACTTGAAGATTATGATCGTGTAATAATAAGCATCCACAACACGAGTATAAACGCAACAAAAAATTTCAATATTACTGAGAATATAAAGTATTTTACATCGGTAATGGCACACGAAAAGAATACAATTCTTTGTGTGTTTGGTAATCCTTATGTATTAGGAAAGCTTGATGAATTGAACCGCATGCCAGCTGTTATCTTGGGTTATGAAGATACTTATTTGCCACAGTTTTTAACTGCACAGAAAATTTTTGGAGCAAAAATTTTCGAGGGTAAACTCCCTGTTTCACCTTCTTCTATGTATGCACGTGGTAATGGACTTTCTCCAACAGGAATGGGACTGTTGAAATATACATTGCCTGAAGAAGAAGGAATTGCTTCCATAAAGTTAGCAAAAATTGATTCTATAGTACAGAAGTCAATTCGTGATTCCGTTTTTCCGGGCTGCCAGATTTTGATTGCATTAAATGGAAATGTAATTTATGATAAATCATTTGGATGGCATACTTACGATCATAAGCAAGTTGTTAAGTACACTGATTTATACGACATCGCATCATGCACAAAAATGTTTGCATCTGCATTAGCAACCATGTTATTAGTAGATAAAAAAAAGCTAGATCCTGAAGCAAAGATTTCTAAATACCTTCCTGAATTAAAACATTCGAATAAAAGGGATTTAACAATAAAATCAATTTTAGCACATCAAGGTGGATTGCAAGCATGGATTCCTTTTTGGAAAAACACTGCGGATAGTAATGGATTAAATATTAATTATTATCGAAAAATTCCTGAAAATAATTTCACAACACGTGTTGCGGATAGTTTGTTTATACGAGACGATTATCCCGATAGTATTTGGTCGAAAATCATTGATTCACCTCTAGAAACTATTGGTAAATATGTGTATTCTGATTTAGATTTAATTATTATGCAACATATCATTGAAAAAGTAAGTGGAAAAAGTTTAGATGAATTCGTTGCAGATAATTTTTATACTCCTTTAGGACTTTGGCAAACTGGGTTTAAGCCAACAGAACGATTTGATACCTCAATAATTATTCCTACTGAAAATGACACCTTGTTTCGTCGTCAAGTTATTCAAGGATATGTACATGATCCAGCTGCTGCAATGTTGGGTGGCGTTGCAGGTCATGCAGGAGTTTTTTCTAATGCACAAGCACTTGCTGTTATCATGCAACTTTTTTTGAATGATGGAGTTTATGCTGGCAAGCGGTATATTAAATCAGAAACCATTGATGACTTCACACGCCAAGCATTTCCAACAACGGTAAATAGGCGAGGAATGATTTTCGATAAACCTGAACCAGATATCACTAAACCAGGTCCCACAGCAATTTCGGCATCCCCATTGACGTATGGGCATAATGGATTTACTGGTACTTGTGCGTGGGCAGATCCCCAAAACGGATTAGTGTATGTATTTCTATCAAATAGAGTTTACCCTAGCGCAACTAATAATAAGCTCGCAAAATTGAATGTTAGAACTGATATTATGCAAGTGATTTATGATGCTGTATCGCACGAAAACAAATAATTTTTTTGATTTGAGAAAGCGAAAACCAATAAAAATATTATCTTCTTTCATTACTATATTTTATTTGGCATTAAATTTTTAGATTAATACAATATTCAACGAACTTTAACGCCTTGTTATTTGTTTATATTTGTTATAAGAATTTAATTTATGAAAATTGGTATTGTTTGTTATCCAACCTTTGGTGGAAGTGGAGTTGTAGCGACAGAACTTGGCAAAGCGCTTGCAGAGAAAGGTCATCGTATCCATTTTATTACGTATTCGCAACCCGTACGTCTTGATTTTTTCTCTGAAAATATATCATACCATGAAGTTACTGCAGCTACATATGCATTGTTTGATTATGTGCCATATGAATCCGCTTTAACTAGTAAATTAGTGGATGTAGCACGTTATGAGAAATTGGATATTTTGCATGTTCATTATGCAATTCCACATGCTTCCGTTGCATATATGGCGAAAAAAATATTAGCTACTCATGGTATAAATCTTCCTGTAGTTACAACACTGCATGGAACCGATATAACACTTGTTGGTAGAGATTCCAGTTATGAACCTGTTGTGACTTTTGCTATCAATCATTCCGATGGAGTTACTGCCGTGTCTGAAAGTTTAAGACGAGATACTTTCGCAAATTTTAAAATTGAAAATGAGATTGAAGTCATTCATAACTTTATTGATCTCCGACGATTTAATAAACAACCCAAAGATCATTTCCGCAAGGCAATTGCACCTAATGGTGAAAAGCTATTAGTGCATACTTCAAATTTTCGCGCTGTAAAACGTGTGCATGATGTGGTGAATGTGTTTGATAGAGTTCGTAATAGTATTAAGTCGAAGTTGTTACTTATTGGTGATGGTCCAGAGCGACATAACATTGAGCAATTGGTTCGTGATTTGGAACTAGGGGATGATGTTCGTTTTTTAGGAAAGCAAGAAATGATTGAAGAAATTCTATCCATCGGAGATCTATTTATTATGCCTTCTGAAACGGAAAGTTTTGGGTTAGCTGCACTTGAAGCAATGGCTTGTCAAGTACCGGTAATCTCCGCTGACTCGGGAGGGATGCCTGAACTAAATGTTCACGGTGTAACAGGTTACTTAAGTAAAGTGGGTGATGTTGAAAATATGGCAAAACATGCAATTGAAATATTAGGGAATGAAGAAGTACTCGCTAAATTCAAACAAAATGCATTGGCACGCGCTAAAGAATTTGATATAAAAGTTATCATGCCACAATACGAAGCCTATTATCAAAGAATTATTGAGCAAACATTCGCATCAAAAAGTTGTAGATGATAATTTCAAAAAGTTGAACGGATTAACCACCTGCTTTTTTTACTTTATAACCTAAACCTGCAAGAATAGTAATTACTTTATCACGGTGATCTCCTTGTATTAGTATTTCATAATCTTTTGCTGTACCGCCAACACCACACTTGCTTTTTAAAAGTCTTGCTAAATCATCCATAGCGCTTACCGGACCTTCGTACCCTTTTACAACTGTCACAACTTTTCCTCCGCCTTTACGTTCAAGCCATACTCTTAAATCCTGTTTGCCATTTGCAATACTCTCCTTTGTTATCTGTTCAACATTTAACTTTAAATCAGGATTCGTAGAATAAATCAACCCACTTTTACCTTTGTTTTTATTCGACATGAATTCTATTGATTAATTCTTGTTTTAATAATAGTTTATTGATGTTAAACTTCTAGTAAATTACTTACTAAGATTAAAACTTAGCTTGAAGTTTTAAATTTAAAAGTCGAGAAGTAAGGTAGTTTGGAATTCCATATTGTCGACCTGTAACATCTGTAATCCAGGTGTATGAAACAGTATTACTAACTTGTAATAAATTAAAAACTTCTAGACTTATCCAAAGTGATTTTAATTTATTTATAACTGCTAAACGTGATGTGTTTTTCTTGTCTTCATCGATAATAATTTTTGAGAAACCAATATCCACTCTTCTGTAAGTTGGCCCGCGTAGAACATCTTTATAGCGATCATTTCCAGGAGGACCAAAAGGTAATCCTGTTCCAAAAACCAAATTTAAGTGCATCCGAAAAGATGGAAATTTTGGCAGGTAATCTTGAAAGAAAACACTAAATGTTAATCGTTGATCGGACGGGCGAGGAATATTTCCTGGATAATTTTTTATAGAATCTACTGGTACATCATTTAATGTGTAACCTTTAATGATTTGTTTCCCATCAGAGTTGTAATAATTGTAATAATAATCATCACTTAAATTTTCTTCTGTTTTAAGAAAAGATAAGGATGCCCATGATTCAATGCCGCTTACAAATTCTCCATTTACGCGAAGATCAAGACCTGTTGCATAACCAGTAGCATTATTCTTCGCTAGATAACGAACACGCGTATTGTCTAATTTATAAGGAATTAAATTATCCATCTTTTTGAAGTAAACTTCAGAAGTAAGTTTAAATTCTCTTCCCCAAGATAAAAATTCATAATCGCTTCCAAGAACAAAATGAAGTGAACGTTGTGCAATAATATTTTTATTGATTTGCCCATCTAGTCCACGTAATTCGCGATAGAAAGGGGGTTGATAATACAAGCCTGTGGAAAAACGAATCGTTAATTTTTTATTCCATTTTGGTTTATAAGAAATAGAAGCTCGCGGACTTATATTTAAATCTTTATTCAAGTCCCAATAGGTTGCACGAATACCCGCATTAATTGTGAATGTTTCGAAATTCCAATTGTTTTGTAAGTATCCACTAAAGCGATTTGAACTTAATGAGATTTTATTTTTCACAACATTATTTAATACAATTTGCTGGCCTATATAACCACCTGTTGAATCTCCTGGCATATCAGGTACGTGTACTATGGAATAGTCAGCTGAGTCTCTATATTGCCATTCATTAATATTATCAGTAATAGATTCATGTTGTGCTTTTAGACCCCATTGCAAAGCTATTTTATTAGTTGTGTAATAACCTTTATGTTCTGTACTTGTAACATTTGCTTTTAACTCATTGCGCGCATGATCAAGGAACCCACCAACGCCTCTATTAAAAGCTACATTCCCAAAACTACTTGATCCTAAATCACGCTCTAACTCATCAAGATAATATTGTCCAACGATATCATAAAATTCTTGTTCCTTAGTATAAAATCCTGAAGTAATTAATTTTAATTTTATTTTATCATTTACCTTATGTGTTAATGATAATGCACCTTGCGTTGTTTGATAGCGATCCACTTCTTGTCCGTCAAAGAAAACTGTAAAACGTAGGGCTTCATTTATATTGCCAAATTCTGTTTTTCTTGTTGAAGGAATTACTTTGTATTTATTACTAGAATAATTACCTAAAAAGGAGAGTTCAGTTTTCTTAGAAAATTTATAAGTTAATAATCCTTGGTAATCTGTGAATGATGGTTTATAATCTCCTTTGGTATCAAGGTTTTTCAAAAGAAACTGATTCGACTTCTGACGAAATCCCGTTAGCCAAGAAAATTTTTCATTCTTCGATAATCCTTCCAAGTGAAATCCAGCACCTAAAAAACTTAAATAAGCACTACCGGCAAATTTTTCTGGTTTACGGTATTTAATATCTAGAACGGATGATAATTTATCTCCATACATCGCACTAAATCCTCCAGCACTAAAATTAATATCATCAACTAAATCAGAGTTGATAAAACTTAATCCTTCTTGTTGTCCAGTACGAACCAAAAACGGGCGATAAATTTCAATATCATTTACGTAAACCAAATTTTCATCATAGTTTCCACCACGCACTGAGTAATTGGAAGATAGTTCATTATTTGATACTACACCAGGCATTGTTTTTAAAACATCTTCAAAATTTCCTGATACGGAAGGAAGATGTTCAATGGTTCTGGGTTCAATGCGTGTGGTACTAATATCGCGGGCTTTTTCTGCCTTAATATTTACAGGACTTAAATTCGTGATATTTGTTTTTAAAACTGGATCATAATTTCTTTGTTCACCAGCCGTTAATTTTATGGTGATACGTTGCGTTGAAAATCCTAATATAGAAAATGCAATTTCTACATCTCTATAAGGAGTTATTTTCAAACTGTATCGACCACGATTATCGGAGGATGTTCCATTGGTAAATCCAATTACAGAAATATTAACTCCTTCAATAGGCTTTCCAATTGAATCGCGAATTACTCCATTTAAAATACCGTCTTGAGCTTTAATGGTATTTATTGAAAATAAAATAACAAGAAAGGTGAGCAACAATAAATATCGTTGGTGCATACTAATATTTTTCGTCTTTTTCTTTTCGTTTAAAAGCCCCGTCTTGCCATGCTTTGATAAATGCTGCCCATGCAAGCGGATTCAAAATATTATTAACCGGTAATTGTCCAGCGGTATATAATCTACTCTGACGTTCCGCAGTTACAAATTTATAATTGATACTTCCATCATAGGGTACTGCATCTTGTATTTCTTTACGTTGAGCAAGTTCAAGATTTCGTTGTGCACGTTTCATGTCATCATCAGGTAATTGTAATTCAAGAAATGCACGTTTGAATTCCTCTTTACTTGGCCATGGATAAATAGTAGCTTCCTTCATTAAAATCGTATCACGTTTCATCGTTTGGATTAGTGAATATCTATTATCGGTAAGAGTATCAGCTATGATATAACGTGATGGTTTATATCCGATGTATTGAAAATCGATGGTATCACCTTTCATCGCAACAAAAGAATAAAAGCCGTAAAAGTCGGTTACAGTTCCTCTATGTGTTCGATGTATAATTACGTTTACATACGGTAGTGGTTGCAACGAATCATTACTTACGACAACACCCGAAAATTGTATTAAATCCTTTTGAGGGATTGTTTGTGCTTGCGCCTTTGCTACTATTCCTGAGAACAAGAGAAATGCGATAAATAGCATCGAATGGAATAATTTCTTCATCGCACGAAGTTAAAGAATGCATGGTAATAAAAGGCTGTAATTTCCATAGTGTTTTGGAGATGTTTTTGAAAAAAATAAAATGAAATATTAGAACGATTTATTTATTGAAATATTGGCAGATGCTATTAGGTCACAAATTTGATTTCAATTTCTCTTTCACTTATAGAGACTTCTTGGATATTTCAACTCGAACTTTTCCATAATTATTGTATTATTTCTGTTATTATCTACTAATGATTTAATGTAATTTAAAAATTTCCTAATAGTTTTTAAGTTGTTGATATATAGAATTTTATATACTTTTTTATCATTAATGGTAATTTGATAGTTTGTAATTCTGTAAAGAAAGCGTAAAATAAATGGATTGAATCAACTTTTGCAGAATAGATGCGTCTTACAAACGTTGTTAAGAGTTATAGAATACTAATTGGAGAAATTGAATTAATACAAAACCAGAGATGTAATAAGTTCGTATCTATCTTAAACTAAATTACATTTTTAAACGTTCTATAAAGTGAGTTAAGATGCCTGATATTGAATTGTTTGTATGGCATAAAATTTGCTCTTTAAATGACACACAATACGCTAAAATAAGAATATGAGACAGCTAAAAATTACACAGTCGATTACCAACAGAGAAAGTGCCTCATTAGAGAAGTATCTACAAGATATTGGAAAGGAAGAGATGGTGACTCCACATCAGGAGGTAGAACTGGCACAAAGAATTAAACAAGGAGATCAATTAGCATTAGATAAATTAACAAGAGCCAATCTCCGATTTGTAGTATCCGTAGCGAAGCAGTACCAAAACCAAGGTTTAAGTTTGCCAGATTTAATTAATGAAGGGAATCTAGGATTGATAAAAGCCGCCCAGCGATTTGATGAAACAAAAGGATTCAAATTTATTTCTTACGCGGTATGGTGGATTCGTCAAAGTATTTTGCAATCTATAGCCGAACAATCAAGAATGGTTCGATTACCATTGAATCAGATTGGAGCGATGAACAAAGTTAAAAAGGCTTTGTCAAAACTCGAACAAACCTATCAACGAGAACCTAGTCCGGATGAAATTTCAGAAGTTGTAGAGCTTAGTCGTGATCAAGTACGTGATGTCCTTCGTGTAAACAATAAGCCTGTATCAATGGATGCACCCTTTGATAACAACGAAGACAATAATACTTTGTTAGATGTAATGTCGAATGATGACATTCCTTTAGCTGATTCGCATCTTATCGATGAATCATTAACTGAAGATGTAAATCGTTCGTTAAATACGTTATCGAAGCGTGAATCTGAAGTAATAAAAATGTTTTTTGGTATTGGCACAAAACATTCCATGTCACTTGATGAAATTGGAATGCAATTAAGTTTAACGCGTGAGAGAGTCCGTCAGATTAAAGAGACAGGCTTACGCAGATTAAAACATAATTCAAGAAATAAGTTATTGAAATCGTACCTGTAAGTACGATAGGTTGGTTAGGAAAAGCCGGGTACTATGCAAATGGTACTCGGCTTTTATTTATACTTAACTATAAATTATATTACCGTTTCTTTTTCTTTTTTAAGGCTTGTGCTTTCTCGTCATCAAGCATTAATTTTTGCCAATTCGTATCCGTATCAAAGGTTGACTCAAGCGTATAGGAATAATCTTTTTTATTGATTTCCATTACTTCGATTGTTTTGTCTAAGAATGATTCAATTTCACGTAATGTTGGTATTTCTTCTTTACTACAGAAAGTGATTGCAACTCCTTTTTTGTTCGCACGGCCTGTTCGGCCAACACGATGCACATAATTTTCTGATTGTTCTGGAAGATCATAATTGATGACATAATCAATATCAGGAACATCAATTCCTCGAGCTGAAATATCAGTGGCGATTAACACTTTCAATGCACCACTTCTAAATTGATTCAATACATCAATACGATCATCTTGTTCTTTTTCTCCATGAATAGTTTGTGTTTCAATTTCTACCTTTTGCATCGCTTTAGAAACACGTTCAGCTCTCACACGTGTACGTACAAAAACTAAAATTTTACTCTCCGGATTTTCTTTGATGATACGTTCTAAAAAAAATCGTTTATCATCCATTTCAATATAGGCAACAGCATGATCTATTTTTTTTGCAACAGGATCATTTGGTGAAATTTGAATTCGAATAGCATTTCGCACTAATCCGTAAGCAAGATTTTTAATTGTTTCATTAATTGTTGCAGAGAAAAATAATGTTTGTCGATCACGCGGTAAACGTTTTATCAAATCATGAATATCCTCAATAAAACCAAGATCCAACATGTGATCCGCTTCATCCAAAACGAGTGTATCAACTCTATTCAAAAATAAATGTCCTTGACTAACTAAGTCAAACAATCGTCCTGGAGTAGCGATTAAAATATCAACACCTTCTTCCAATTGATCAATTTGCGGCGACTGATCCACACCACCGATTAAGCAAAGAATTTTTACGTCAGTATATTTTCCAATCTTTTCAAATACATCAGTTACTTGTAGTGCTAGTTCATGTGTAGGAACCATTACAATACAGCGAACACCCTCTGGTCGTCGCGCACGTTTGTTTTCCATACTTATATTCAATACGGGGATCGCAAAAGCTGCTGTCTTCCCAGTTCCCGTTTGGGCAATGGCTAATACATCTTCACCTTTCAAAATAGCAGGAATTGATTTAAATTGAATATCAGTAGGTCGCTTATATCCTAATTCTAATAACCCACGTTTTATTTCAGGAGCAATATGGTAATCTTCGAATTTCATGTTTACTTAAATTGAGAGATTACAAAGGTAGTCGCTAAGTGGATAAGGGGGAAATCCTCAGGATTCAGTCATAAAACCGATAAGGGAAATGAAGATAGTGAGAGGATTTGGAGAAATTTTAGGGGAGTATTGTAACCAATTAGAATTTTCACTTTTATTACATTACCTTAAAACGAGCATCATTTAAATTTATCATTTAAAAATTGTAGACAAATCAATAAAACTTAAAAATTATAGGCTAGACTAAAATTATGATGTTCTCAAAGTACATTAAATTTCAGATTAGGCGAAATTGTGTCGAAACTATTTTTACAAAAATGAATATTTTACTCTACCTCATTGGTTTAACAAAGTGATCCCGAGGCGATTCGAACGCCTGACCGTCCCGTTGTAAGTCGGGATGCATTATCCAGAAACTTTACGTTGAAAACAAAGTGATCCAGAGGCGATTCGAACGCCTGACCGTCCCGTTGTAAGTCGGGATGCTTTATCCAGAAACTTTACCTTGAAAATAAAGTGATCCCGAGGCGATTCGAACGCCTGACCGTCTGCTTAGAAGGCAGATGCTCTATCCAGCTGAGCTACGGAATCTAAAAGAGATTTCCTCGCAGAAAAATGGAGGGAATAATTTTGAGAATTTGATTTAAGTATAAAAAGTACTATTCTCTATCTATTCAAAACTTGTTGTCGGGGTGGCCAGATTCGAACTGACGGCCTCCACGTCCCAAACGTGGCGCGATACCGGGCTACGCTACACCCCGAATGCTGTGAAGCGGTTGCAAAGATATACTTTTATTTCAGTTCTCTAAATAATTCCATAAATCAATCAATTTAATTTTAAACCATTAAAATATAGATAGTTAAACATTGGTAATTAAAGATGTTTGGAAATAGTTTGAAGATTAAATTACTAGTGGTCACCGAAATGCATCCAACTTTATTTCATTTCATAGATTGTTAAAAGTATTTTGAAAAGAATTCTTTCTAAATAAAGCAAACAATTTTCCGCAAATATTACATACATTGAAATTTTTTAATTTTAACTAGTATCGATGGTTTGAATTGTTAAAATTTTGAAAAGCAATACGTTAAGAAATGATATAGTTTTTCTAGGAACTTTTCTACAATTCAATTCATTAAATTCTTTTCGTTTTAGGACAAATCGAATGAAATCCTTACACATATCTCAGAAAGTATTTTTCTTAATTCAATAAATAGTTGATTTTTCTTGATAACCATTATAATCCGAATCAAGTATAAATAGGACAATTTATTATTTACAATTTTATGAAATCAAATTCATCAGATAAAAGTAATCGTATTAGAGTAACTCCTAGTACAAGTCAGCGTTTATCAATTCCACAAATCACTAAAGTTGGGCTTTGTTTAGCATTTCTAATCGCTGGAGGATTCGTTGTTTTTATGAATTTTGCTAATAGCGATAAGGCATTCGCCTATGTAAACGGTGATTATCGTTCTAAAGCATCAGGCAATTGGTTGCAAACTACAACTTGGGAGAAATACAATGGTTCGACATGGAATGCCGCTACATTAGCTCCTACAAGTGCTGATGCAAATATATATGTCATGACAGGAAACACAGTTACGGTATCAGCTAATGCAACAGTCGATCAAGTAGTGGTAAATTCTGGTGGTATATTAAGTATAAATTCTGGCATAACACTTAGTCTTGCAAATGGGTTGGGAACTGATTTAGATGTTAGTGGCACATTAAAAAATGCAGGAACAGTTACTTTCGCTGGTGGCGCAACATTAGTTTTCCAAAGTGTTGGAAAGTATCAGCACAATTTCACAACAACTGCCGGAACTATTCCTAATGCAACATGGAATGCAGGATCAATTTGCGAGATTATCGGATACACAAGTAATGCTACTGTGCCATCAGGATTACAATCATTCTCCAACTTTACATGGAATTGTCCAGCGCAAGCAAACGATATCAATTTAAATGGAGGAATTACTTCCATAGGACGCACCCTAACAATTGCATCAACAGGAACGAAAATACTGCAATTGGCAAGTGGAAATGCCAACTTAAATATTGGTACTGATTACATCCAAACTGGTGGAAATTTTGTTTTATCTACATCCAGTAGTGCATCAAATACAGTAACGATTGCTGGAAATTATACACAATCTGGTGGAACATTTTCAGTAGTAAATGGAAGTAGTGCAACTGGAACAATTAAAGTTGCGGGTAATTGGTCACATACTGCAGGTACAATTACAGTTGGTGGAAATTCAAGTACGACTGTTGGAATTCAATTTAATAATACGATTATACAAACATTTGTTTCAGGAGGTACCATATCGGGAAACATAGATTTCACTGTTAACACTGGTTCTATTTTATCGATGGGAAC
>JANXSD010000189.1 GCA_025352785.1 Bacteroidota bacterium | reverse complement strand
AGCAAAGTAGCGACTTCGTCTTTTTTCAAACACTTCATATTTCTACCTCCAATGCATTCTGCTAATCCTATATTTACTTTATCATAATCCTAATTTGTTGGATAAAATAACGGCTCAAAAAAATAAATTTCGTCATAACGTCTTATTGGCGAAACTACCCTTCTTATATCCAACATACAGTATGTAGGCTTTGCGAATGTTGTTTCGTTTTTCAAATATAGTTCTTTTTGTCTTAGTGTAGTAAAGTTTTTAAATCACTAATTTTGATAATGTTTCAAACGGATTAGCAATTCGATTAGTCAACGCAATCCCCTCAAATAAAAATCATTTATCGCAATGTAATTCTTCGAAAAAAATGGGGTTACGGTAGGTGACAGAACCTATTGGAAGTTTGCCTCCAATGGCAGAATTTATTGTATCCTTAGCTGTTGAGATATAATATTTCTCAACAAAAATATTTTCTAAACCATGTTGTGCATAAGCAAAAATAGATATGATGATAAAGTTTGTTCCTAATAGAAATTTTTTCATGTAATTAAGTTGAGATTAAATAATTTAATGTGCCAACTATTTGTCATATTCAAATTCATTAAATAGGCAAGCTATTAGAGAATTCGTCAAAATTAGAACATCATTATAAGGTTCATTTTAAATAAATATTAACATTGGATTAATTTTCCAATGGATCTTTAATAACTTATTAAAAATTTAATTTTTAATGCTATTGCCATAAAATAAACTATGTACTTTTGAAAAATCGAAAAATCAACTCAACCTTCATCTTCAAATCTTTACAATAATGGATAATTCCCTCTTAATCACTACAAGTACTTCTCTTGAAGGATATAAAATTGTTAAGCAGCTTGGTCTTGTTCGAGGTATCACAGTTCGTTCTAGAAGTATTATCGGGAATATTGCTGGAGGATTCATGACAATTTTTGGTGGTAAAAGCTCAATTTATACCGAATTATGTGAAAATGCTAGAGAAGAAGCACTTCAACTAATGTTTGAACATGGCAAAGAAATGGGTGCAAATGCTATTATCAACATGCGTTATGATGCAAATGAAGTAATGAATGGTCTAACAGAAGTTCTAGCTTATGGAACTGCTGTTGTTGTAGTTAAAATAGACTAAAATCAACAATTTTTTATAAAAGGAGTAACTCATACTCCGTATTCGAATATTTTTATTCGTGTTACTATCTTGAGTTTATTTCTTTTTCAGATACAATATCCAGAAATTGGTGTCTCCATTATGTAAACACTCCCCTGTTGAAAGCCTACTACTTTTTTCATATAATCTATGTAGTAACTTCCTTTCTTTGTATTGAAGAAACACCAAAAGCTTTCTTCATTTTTAATTAAAAAGGATAATTGGAAAAAAAACCTTCTCTTGGTAAAGACTCTTCATTTTTATTGAAGAAAGGTTCCCTTGCACTTGTGCTACGGGCAGGAGGAATGATCACCCAATACCTTTTTGTTTTGGTAGTTGCTAGAATGCTTGGAGCAAAAGCACTTGGGACATTTACATTATCGTATACCATTGTTCAACTAGTTGCGATCATTTCCTTAATGGGTCTTGATAATTTACTTGTTCGTGTTATAGCTGTTAAAAAAGCCGAAGGTGATTTTTCCTCAGTAAAAACTGCATATAAACAATTCCTTCGATTAACCGCTATCAGTTCACTCATCTGGACCTTTTTCCTCTTAGTTTTTTCGAATTGGATAGCAACATCTATTTTTCGAAAACCTGCCCTTGCAACATCCATCCAAGTAATTGGATTTTCTCTTCCACCCTTTGTATTGATGCTAATTGATAGCGCTGCATTTAGAGGGTATAAAAATATGACTGGTTTCACAATTTTTCGTGCGTTAATTCCTCTTATTGGTGCGGGACTTGTTTTGATTTCAGTATATGCAAATCTTGAATTAAATCCAATAAGCTGTTTTACAATTTCTACTTTCATCGTTTCAGGAATCAGCTATTTCGCATGGCATCGTTTTAGTAAGCTTCAAGATATTGCTTATGCTCCCAATTTACATTGGAAAGAAGTTTTATCCACCTCTTATCCTATGATGTTAACTGGATCTATTTTTTTTATTCTTGGATGGACCGATAATTTAATATTAGGAATATTCCGTACCGAAGAAATAGTAGGAATCTATGATACCGCTTTTAAAATAGCCACTGCCTCTGCAATAGCTTTAATTGCAGTAAATTCAATTCAAGCTCCAACATTTGCGGAATTATTTGGTAAAGGAGAATTTACTAGATTGAAAAATTATGTGTTCAACTCCACAAGAATAACATTTTATATTACTTTACCAATCACCGTCGCAATTCTACTATTTCCCTCTCAAATATTGTCCATTTTTGGTCCTGAATTTAGAACCGCTTCCTTTGCATTATGCATTATGGCTATTGGAAATTTTGTAAACTCTATAACAGGATCTGTAGGGATATTATTGCAAATGACTGGTCATCAAAATTATTATAATAAAATCGTAACTAGTACCGCTATAGGTAGTATTATATTGAACTTTATTTTAATCCCGCGCTATGGAATTACTGGTGCGGCTATCGCTTCAGCAATAGCTAAAATTTTTCAGAATACGCTCTCCGTAATATATACTTATAAAAAGTTGAATATAGTTTCGATATATCTTCCTGGAATAAAATATATTATTAAACCCAAAGAAGAAGTAAAATTATGACCCCTAACTTTATTGTAGCAGGCGTTGCAAAATGCGGAACTACCTCCTTATTTTATTATTTAACACAACACCCAGACGTTAGTATCCCTAAGAAAGAAACATTCTATTTTATTCGTGATTTTTATAAAATACAAACGAACGATGTCATAGGAAGAAGAGATCCTGTAAGAATAATAAATAATTTAGAAGACTATCAAAAACTTTATTCAAATAGTAAAAGTAAAGCTATTGGTGAAGTTTCAACATGCTATTTGCATTTTCATGAAATGGCAATTCCAGAAATAAAAAAACTACTTGGAGATCCGAAAATCATCATTATTCTTAGACATCCAGTTGAAAGAGCCTATTCAGGATACAAACATTTTACCAGAACGAAATTCGAAACATTAAGCTTTGAGGATGCAATTTTAAAAGAAGCTGAAAGAAAAAAATTGAACTGGGATTTTATGTGGCAATTTACAGAGTTTGGGTTTTACACAAAACAAGTAAAAGCATATATCGAAAATTTTAAAAACGTAAAAATTATTCTGTCAGAAGACCTAGAAAATAAATCTAAAGAAACTATGCAAGATATTTTTAAGTTTTTAGAAATTAATGATGATTTCATTCCTGATACTAAAGTAAAATTTAATATTAGTGACTCTCAAAGCAATAATTTTTGGTTCAAATATTTTATAGAGAATCGCTTTGCAACTAAAATTTTAAAACCATTGTCTGAATTCGTAATGAGCCCAGTGACTAAACGAAAAATAGTTCACATGCTACGATCTCCAGAAAAAGGAAAACGAGAAACATTAAATCCGACTACTAGAAAAAAATTACTAGATCTTTATAGAAATGATACATTAGAATTACAAACACTTTTAAATCGAGATTTATCATCCTGGTTCAAATAAATGAAATACAATATTGAATCATAACCCACTATCTTTACACCATAACATAATCAATGATTAACAATAATTTCCCCAACTTTTTTCTAATAGGTGCGGCAAAAGCAGGATCAACTTCTGTAGCACATTACCTTGGTGAACATTCTCAAATTTATTTATCACCTATTAAAGAACCCAATTATTTTTCAAGAGCAGATATCAACCCTAAACATTTTCGTGAATTACTAAAGAAGAGAATCGCATTGTTTGATGAAGAAAAATATTTTTCATCTTCTGAATTCCCTTCCTTACATGCTGCATATTTAACAAACGAACAGCATTATCAATTGTTGTTTAAAAATGCAAGGGAAGACCAGGTAACAGGAGAAGCCAGCGTTTCCTACCTTTGGTCTCCTACAGCCCCACAAGAAATCTTTAATGTTAATCCGAATGCGAAAATCATTATGGTTTTAAGAAATCCTATCGACAGAGCGTTTTCTCATTACTTAATGGACCTAAGAGTGAACTTTACGAAGATGACGTTTATGGAAGCCTTAAAAATGGATTTAGAGTCCCCTTTTAAGACGTGGAACGCAAATTCAAAATACATTGAATTGGGTTTATATTCAGCCCAAATTGAGCGCTACTTCACAATCTTTCCAAAACAAAATGTGAAAGTTATACTTTTCGATACACTGAAAAAAAACACACAACTAGAGATGAGAAATCTATTCGATTTTTTAAGCGTCGATCCGGAATTCACCCCGGATTACAACAAGAAATATAACGAATCCTATCTTTATAAAAATGAATTCGTAAATGCCGTTACCCGTAATGCAAAACTCTCTCATTTCTTACGATCTATTTTAAATGAAAATATAAAAAATAAAATCCGTAATCTTATTACTGCTAAAAGGAAAAACCCTACAATAACTGCAGATGAAAGAATATATTTAAGCGCATTCTTTAAGGAAGATATTGCTAAAACAGAAAAACTATTGCAAATAAATCTTTCTGATTGGTATAAATAATGACAAGAACACTCGCATTCTATTTAAAAGTATTATTCTGGGCATTCTTTTTCATGGTTACCATGAGAATATTACTACGTACTCCATTATCAAAAGCAGCATTTATAGTGGAGGCTATTTTTATAGCATTTCTTTTATTATTTTTTATCTACCGCATCTTTACCGCATTAGCAGGAAAATCATCATTCACCAAATATGAAGTTTATCTTTCAACGTTTCTAATATTTCCTTTTTGGTCGGCATTTGCAGCATATTATAGCTGGAATCAACCATTTATTTATGGACTAGCGGCACAGAGAGGATTTTATCTTTTTTTAAGTGCCTATTTTTTACTCTATGCCTTAAATAAAAAAATAGTCACTCCAAAAATATTATTAAAATCATTTCTTTTTTTGGGATGGTGTTCCTTAATTGGATTTTATATTGCCACCAAAGTGATAAATCCCCTTCTTTATATTGATACCGAAATGGTGGAATTTAGTTCATTAAAAGGAGGTTACATATTTCATTTCTACATTACTTTTATTACAATAGGATTTTTATACTATACAATTAAATTTTTTAAGTCAGGGAATTATTTATATTGGATACCAAGTGTTTTATTCCTTAGCTACATCGTTTTTATTCGGCAAGATCGATCTATTATTTTAACTGTATTAGCTGGAATTGGGTTGTATTTCTTGCAAAATGAAATGAAAAAATATTTCCTGAAAACTATTTTTACTGGATTTATAGTATTAACAGGAATTTTAGCAGTTTTAGTTAGTAGTGGCCCTCAATTATTAACAGGCTTCTTTGTTAAGTATGAAAACATTATCAAAGTAGTTTCCGGACAATCAACTACTGAGAGTTCCACAAATGTTAGAAAAAAAGAAGCACTAAAAGTATTTCCTCACATTCTCAAAAATCCCCTCTTAGGGAATGGTGATTTAAGTCAACAATGGAGAAATGGTTTTGAACGCATTATGGGCCATCTCTATCCCGCCGACTTAGGAATTATTGGCGAAATATTCTTATTTGGATTATTCGGGACATTAATCATAAACAGCCAATTTATATTGGCCTTAAAATACGCTTCAGCCTCTAAAGATTATTCGTCTGACATCTTTTATCTCACTTGTAAATATTCCTTGTTTACATTTTTTATGGATTCATTCACTGCTGGACAAACAATTTTTTTTGCTGCTAATAGCATTCTACTCATTACAATTCTTTATTACTATAAAAACGAATCCGAGAATATCGCTCAGAAAAAATTATTGCAGTTAGATAACTCCTTTCCAATAGCTTAATTTGCTTAAATTTAATTACGTTAAAAAATCATTTTCGAATAAACCATTTAAGCATCAGATGGCGTTAAAAATCGAAATAAGTTTTACTCACGATCCTATGAATCCCACACCCAACTTCTTTATTGTTGGTGCTCCTAAGGCAGGCACAACAGCTTTGCATACTTATTTAAACGATCACCCGCAAGTGTGTATGAGTATCGATAAAGAACCAAATTTCTTTAGTCATCTTGAAATAGCAGCACAAAATTTATATTACGATAAAAAAAATATTGAATCTCTAGAAGAATATGTTCAGTTATTCAAATGTAAATCATCTGAAAAAGCAATAGGAGAAGCCAGTGTTTCCTATTTATATTATCCTGAAGTTGCTCATCGAATTTATGCGTTTAATCCACATGCAAAAATTATTATTTCGTTAAGAGAACCTGTCTCAAGAGCCTTTTCACACTATCAAATGGATTATAGTCAGGATTTAGTGCCTTACACATTCGAAGAAATTGTAAAGCATGGACCTAATGATGAAAAATCTGGCATTTATTTCCAACAATACATTCAATTAGGTGAATATTATAACCAAGTAAAGCGCTATATAGAAACATTCGGTAAGGATC
This sequence comes from Bacteroidota bacterium, assembly GCA_025352785.1. Lineage (GTDB taxonomy): Bacteria > Bacteroidota > Bacteroidia > AKYH767-A > OLB10 > JANXSD01. Next base: position 6,973 of record JANXSD010000189.1, on the reverse strand, counting down.
AAGTACTAATTTTTCGCCATGAAGATTTAATTTTACAAACAGAACAGATAGTAGAGAAAATCTATCATTTTCTAGGTATAGATAATCTACAAGAGTTTGTAAAAATTAAAAACCAGAACGTTACATTGACTGGAAAAAATATATTTATAAAGAAATTATATTCACAAAAAAAATTGAGAAGTATTTTAAACAATTTAATAAGTGAATCTATTAAAGAAAAATTATTCAAAACTTTTTTCAGTAAAGATGGCTTACCGATTCTTACTTCAGAAATAAAACAATCACTCAAAATATATTATTCACAAGACATTAAAAACCTTCAAAACTTAATTAATATTGACCTTTCTACTTGGTTATTAAGTTAGAAAAGTAATTGAGTTTAGTACCTTACAGTGAAGAAAATCGATATTTTATTTTTCTGGAAAATTATGTGCCGAATAGGATTTAGCAAATCCAAATACTTTTTCAATGTATAGATTACAACTAGGAAAGAGTGCTAACATTTCAGCTTTAGATAATAAACGTATCTCGTCAATATAATTTTGGGCTCTTTCTGGATTCCATTTTTTCATACGTGAAAATTTGGTTTTAGTAAGTATTAAATACTGTAATTTATTCGGAAGAAATTGAAAGAAAGGAAGTAAATAGTGTGGTTCAATTATAAAGTACTTATTAGGTGTTTGCACATAATAAAATTTTCCCACTCTCATAGCCTCTTTCGCCATTTTAATTTGATTCTCTTTAGTATACAAATGTTCAATTACAGAATTTGAAAAAACAATATCAAATGAATTGTCATTAAATTGTGAGAGATCAGTTGCATCGCCAACAATATATTTTATATTAGCATGATCTGACTCAGACTTTTTCATATTCAAAAGCGTTATTTCAAACCCAGGTTGCTTATCAAAACCTCTGTTTACCCAGTAGTTTAAGGTACCACCAACATCTAATATTTTTACGGGCGCTGGAAATGATTCAAATTTTTTCTGCAGAAATTTAAATCTCTTTGCTCTAAATTTATTTCCGAAAGAATTTGGCAATTCAGAACCAATAAAAATGTTTTTTACGTTCATTCGTAAATGTTATTATTTCTAGGTGTAAATATAAGTCAAATTCTAGTTATTTAAAATCGAGCACATTATTTCTACTCGTTTAATGAAAAATGTAAGATGGAGGTCAATAATAACTCGAGGAACTATTGCACTATTACCTTCTTTAATAATTTGTAGCTCTTCATGAATTTTGACAATTTCGATTTAAAATCAAGTACTTCTGGCATACAAATTTAGAAGCCTTAGTAGCAATTTTAATATAAAGGCATTAACCATGAATATGCAATGATGAAATCGCATAAGTCCAATTTCTTAGCTGTTGGATTGAAATTAATAATTAATCTTTTGCATATCTTTATCTCAAGAAAACACTATTTATCATGAAAAAATCAGCGCTATTACTAACCTTAATCAGTTTTTTTATCTTTTTAATATCTGCATCATGTATTAAAAGTAAAACATCGTTTCACTCGCAAGTTAATACTGAATCTACCAGCAAGCAAAAAAGTTATAATCCCTCCAATGTCTATCCAAAAAACTGGCCTTGGAGAGGTGTTTGTCTCGAATCAAAAAAAACAAAACCATCCGACATAGCCTATCTTGCAAGTGTTAATGTAAATTTTGTACGAATCTTAATAAAAGGAAATAAACGTGCAATGCGTGAAAAAATCCCGCCTACAAAAGCGTTTTTAGCGGAAATTGCCTGGGCAGATAGTATTCTCACAGAGGTGAAAAAATACAACATGACTAGTTTGATTGCTTTTAATAATGTGGTTATTGATCCTAACGATGAAGTGAACGATAAATCAAAAGAATTTTGGGAGAACCACACCTACCAAGATAGTGCTATCAGTAGATTAGATGTAATTGTAAATCACTTTAAACAAAGAGGTGATGAATTATCAGCATACGAAGTTATCGGAGAACCTTCTGAAGATGGCATTTTAGGTTCTAGTGTACCTGATAATCTGGAGGCCTTTTTTAAACGAGTTTTAAGTACTATTCGTAAATATGATCAACAGCGTTATTTTTTGTTAACACCAGGGCCATGGGGCCGTCCAACAAATTATACAAATTTTAATGGCTTTAATATTAACGATGAAAAAATAATTTATGGCGCACACATGTACTTGCCTTCCCCTTTCGCACTTCAAGGAGTAAGAAAAAATCCAAAAGGACTTAAATATCCTGGTAAAATAAATGATGCCTTTTGGGATAAAACACTTATTGAAAAACGCTTTAATGCACTAAAAGAATTTCAGAAAAAAACCAATTCATTAGTTTATATTGGCGAATTCCAAAGCGTGAGATGGGCAGAAGGTGGTGATATATGGGTTAAAGATGTTACCGATGTTATTGAGAAAAATGGATGGGCTTGGTCTCAATATGGGTACCAATCAGACACTGATTTTTGGGATCCATATTTTGATATTACTAACCCTAATGATCCTCCTGTTGAATGGAAGATATCATATAAAGGAAAGGATACACCACAATGGCAGCTCATGCTACAATATTATGCACGTAATAAAAAATAGCTTTCTTTGATGTTCGCAAAACATAATTTCATTTGTGAATTTACTAACTAAATTATGCATATCAATTTTATTGTTATGATTGACGAATTGCTTTTATTATGAAAGTAGGTATCATCGATCCTGTAGGTGCAAAAGCTGGAATGGATTATTATGATCTGCTACTTTCTATGGGATTGTCGGAAAGTAATATGGAAGTATTTCTCTATTCCAATTTTGACACTAATACAAATGCCATTCATTATAGAAAATTATTTTTTAATATTGATGTAGGAAAATTATCTGCTATCAATACAAATTTTATTGGGTTTTTTAAAGCTTTAACAGACGCGAAAAAGAATAAAGTGGATTGGATTTTATTGCACGTTTTTCGAGCAGGATTATTTGATTTGTTTACTTTTTCACTCGTAAAATTGATGGGGTTCAAGTTAGCTGTTATCGTACATGATATTGAAAGTTTGGATACATTTTCAATTCCCCTTATTCGTAAAACTGTAATTTGCGCTTTGCCAGATAAACGAATTGTTCATAATCAATTTAGTAAAAATCAACTTTTGAAAAGTCTATCGTCATCGACAGCGAAAACTATTAGCGTTGTTCCGCATGTAAACTTTACTTCATTATTTGAAAAATACCATTCAAATACTTCTCACCTGCAAGCACTAAAAAATAATACACTTGTTTTAAATAATTTAGATACACGATTAAGTAATTTAATATTATCCAACACGGCAGTTATTTTATTTTTCGGACAAATAAAAAAAGTAAAAGGGTTAGATATTTTAATTGATGCTTTTGCACTTTGCAAAACAGATGTTCACTTAATTATTGCAGGCAAACTCCGAAATGAGAATTGGGAGAAATACAATAATCAAATTGAAAATAATAAAAACTCCAAGAAAATCATTTCAATTATTCGCCATATCACGGATGAAGAACGGGATGTTTTATTTGCTATTTCAACATGTATAGTGCTTCCTTACAGAGAAATTTATCAATCGGGGGTTTTATTAATGGCAATGAGTTTTCCAATTCCGTTAATCGCATCTGATCTAGAACCAAATCGTAACATCATTAACGATCATAAAAACGGATTGCTTTTCCAATCAGAAAATGCTGCTGATCTTGCTCGACAAATTGATGATTTGATTTCAGGAAAAGTTGATGCGACCCATCTCAAAAATCAAGCACTTATAGATATTAAAAATCGGTTCAGCTACCAAGAGATTGGGAGGCAGATGGCGGAAGTTTTGAAGTAATTCTACTCCCTTCAGACATGAATACTTATGACAAAAATTCACTTCTTAATTTATGGAAAATTCTTTAGGTTTGATAAAGTAAAGAATTAAAAGTAGTGCACAATAATTAATTAAAAAATCATGAAATGAATTATATTTCAATCATTGATTCTAGTTAGTTTTATTTTGAAAGCACAAACACCTCAATAGCAAAAGAGCAATAATGGTAATTGTATCTATATTCCAAAATGCTTAATTGAGTCTTCTGAAATATTGCTATCTTAGGCGCTGAGTAGTTACTTTTTTTTGTCATCAATTAATTTTAATATTATATCAAATTAACAAGTTATAGTAGGAAGTTAAGTTAGAAAACTATTCTCAAATAAAGTAATAAAATATCCAACAGTTGCAAAAGCAAAATAAAAAAACAATATTTTCCGTGTATTATGAAAGGATAAAACCTTTTATAGTTAACATAAAAATCAAATTTAAAATTGCATCAATCATTGATAATAAAAATATATTTATTTATTCCAGAAATTATATATCTTTTAATTCAGCATGTATTACAGCGGGTAATCATTTCTATAAAGTAGCGTTAGTCAGTAAAAATACCATTAATGACGAATACGATAATTATTTAATGCTAAAAAAGTATTTAGTACAAGAAACTATCCTTCCGAATTTAATTTTTAATAATGATAAGAGGCCCTATTTAAAAATGGACATTTTGAATCCACTAAAAAAAGAAGAATATACAGATGCCCTAATTAAGGTATATTCGATTTTAAATAAATACTCTGAAGTACACTCAACAGTCATAGCGCAACACACAAACATTAAGTCTGCTCTGGTTTTTTTAAAGACTATCGTTAACATAGATAAAATAAATACTCTTGAAATATGGGTTCAGAAGGTGCTCAATAAAAAATTATCAGTTGGGATATGTCATGGTGATTTGTATTTAAAAAATATAATGAAAGATGATGAAGGGAATTATAAATTAGTCGATTTTGACTGTGCAAATGAGTATGGAATTCAAGACTTAGATGTATTTAATTATATGATAGAAATAGAATTATTAGAAAGGAAATCAGATTGGAGAGATCAATTAGCTTGCTTCTATGAAAAATTATATGAAAGCGAAAATTATAAGCCGTATGTCGATTTAATTAAAATGGATAAAGTTGAAGTAATTGTTCTTTATTACTTAAATAGAATCGGTCTGAATTTTAAGTTTTATGATCCAAGCGAGGATAGTTTGATGTGGAAGAACCATTCGGTGATTGATTATTTTCTTGAAAAAATTAAAGATGATATGTAGTAGGTTGAAAATTCCGTTTGTAAATCTAGAATTTTTATAGAAAATTGATATTGAATAGTTATTAGTGATGAACGCATCTGATATTGAAATAAATCGTAACATCATTAACGATCATAAAAATGGATTGGGTTTCCAATCTGAAAATGCTGCTGATCTTGCTTAATAAATATAAATTATAATCAGCTACCAGAAAATATTTTTAATATATATCCAAATCCCGCTGATGAAATCCTCCACATTAATAGTTCACAATCGATAGTGAATGCAGCATATAAAATCTATGATTTAACTGGAAGAATTATTCAAAATGGGATTTGCAACAACAATATAATTTCCATCAAAAATTTATCGTCGCAAATGTATCTTTTAAAATTAACTGCCGGAAAAAATACCGAATTCAAAAAGTTTATAAAACACTAAATAAACATCACACATACCCAAAATAAAAGAGCAGCGATTCATTCTGAATCGCTGCTCTTTTTCGCAATTCGCAATTCGTAATTCGTAATTTATTCCACAGTAACGCTCTTCGCTAAATTTCTTGGTTGATCAACATTGCATCCACGCATAACTGCGATATGATACGCCAATAACTGCAAGGGAACAACACTCACCAATGGAACTAATATTTCATCCGTTTCAGGAATTTCAATTACATAATCTGCCATCGCTTTTACTACTTCATCACCTTCGGTAACGATCGCAATAATTTTTCCCTTTCGCGCTTTTACTTCTTGAATATTGCTTACAACTTTTTCATACGAACCTTGTTTTGTTGCAATAACAACAACTGGCATCTCTTCGTCAATTAAAGCGATTGGACCGTGTTTCATCTCAGCAGCAGGATAACCTTCCGCATGAATGTAAGAGATCTCCTTCAACTTTAAAGCGCCTTCTAACGCTACAGGGAAACCATACCCTCTTCCTAAATACAAGAAGTGATGTACGTCTTTAAATCGTTCTGCAATCTCTTGAATTTTATCATTCGCTTGTAATGCAATCTCCACCTTTTTCGGAATATGATCCAACTCATTTAACAGCTGACGAAAACGTGACTCCGTAATACTTCCACGCTTATGCGCAATCTGCAAAGCAAGTAATGTTAATACGGATACTTGTGCTGTAAATGCCTTTGTAGAAGCAACACCAATTTCCGGACCAGCATGTGTGTAAGAACCTGCATGTGTTGCACGAGGAATACTCGAACCAACCACATTACATATTCCAAAAATTGTTGCTCCCTTACTTTTTGCTAATTCTATAGCAGCAAGTGTATCTGCTGTCTCTCCACTTTGAGAGATCGCAATAACAATATCATCTTCGTAAATAATTGGATTACGATAGCGAAACTCTGAAGCATATTCTACTTCAACAGGAATGCGAGCAAGATCTTCAATTAAATATTCGGCAACTAAACCTGCATGCCATGATGTTCCACAAGCAACAATCATAATGCGTTTTGCATTCGTCATTTTCTTTTCGAACTCACGAATACCGCCCAATTTTAAAGTACCTGTTTTTGCATCAAATCGTCCGCGCATACTATCAGCGATAGAACGAGGTTGCTCATAAATTTCCTTCAACATGAAATGTTCGTAACCACCTTTTTCTAAGGCTTCCAATTTCATTTCTAACTCTTGAATGTAAGGAATTTTTATCTCGTTACCGATGGTCTTAACAGTAAGTTTACCATTATCAATAACAGCAACTTCACCATCATTTAAATAGGCAACATTTTTTGTGTATTCAATAATTGGAGTCGCATCGGAAGCAACAAAATATTCATCTTTTCCAATACCCACTACTATGGGCGAACCTTTT
>JANXSD010000188.1 GCA_025352785.1 Bacteroidota bacterium | reverse complement strand
AGCAAAGTAGCGACTTCGTCTTTTTTCAAACACTTCATATTTCTACCTCCAATGCATTCTGCTAATCCTATATTTACTTTATCATAATCCTAATTTGTTGGATAAAATAACGGCTCAAAAAAATAAATTTCGTCATAACGTTTCGCAGATTTGCGCTTGCAGGAAGTTAACCCACTAACGATTGTTAAAGTTACAAAAGATCGTTAACCCACAAAAGTTTATAGATAGCACAACAGTTCCTGCTTGCGCAAATGTGCTGTTAGTTGTAGTTTTTTAAGTTCTGCAAATAAGAATTTTCGGAATCTTCATAGCTCCAATAGCGATCTTCATTTTTAATAATCTCCGTAAACAAAATTTCTGCATTTATAATTTTATGGATTTCGTTTTCCAATATTTGTCCTTTAGAATTATTTAATCCCTTTAAATCAAGGATTTTATCATTAACAAATAGAACAGGCATACCAATATTTTGAGGCAGGTCGCAAATTTCCCTGTAACCAATTATTGCTAAAGATTTCAAATTACTACCTTGAATGAATGTTAACAATCTTTTTGTTGGGTATTCTAAGTTATATCCACCGCATAAAATCATATCAAAGAAACTTGCAACATTATCACTTGAATCTTTAGAATCTTCTGATAATCTTTCGAAATCACTATCATCAATTAAGATTGGGAAAACTATTGAATTTTTTTCTTTAAAATGAATTATATTAATAGGAACTTCAATTTCCTTTGTTGTAATAATGTATTTAATGTCTTGTCCCATAAATTTAATATCAATAATTAAAATTGGTTCATACTAAAATTACAACTAACGGTTTGCAGCTACCCGAAGGGCGGGAGTTTTACCACAAAACTTGATTTGAAAAACGAATGTTTGATTAACCACAAAACTGTCTTTGGAACACGAAACCCCGCCTTTTGGGTAGGTGCTGTTACCAGCTGGGCGTTCTTGTCTGTCAATGGTTTGAGATAATTTTTCAATTCAGTCATTCCGTTTCTCTTTCTTAAAAAGATTTAGTTTTTTAGTGTCGGCAAAGTCAGCGGTGGCAGATAGACAAGCTCTATGGCAGGTTTTGGTTTTAGCGTTGGCTGGTGCGACCTGACATTGTGCTTGGCTATGTGTGGTGGCTTTCATATTTTCCTACTTAAATATTTCATATTTCCTAAATATTTCAACCCTTAAACCTCTTGCTATTAATACGGTTATTGCATTATCAATCTCATTTTCTTTTAGACTATGTATTTCATTCAAAGTCTTGCAATCTATTGGATTTTCAATTTCTTTTATAACCACCACATATAAAGTGTCATTTGGGATTTGAGGTTTAACTTGAAGAACAAAAACGCTATCATTTAAAACCGTTTTTTGCCAGCAAGTTTGAGTGTATCCTAAAATTGATAAGAATAAAAACTGTGAGATTAAGATTACTTTTAGCATAGTTTTGTATTAGTTTTATTTTGGAATATTTCTGTTAACTTCAATTAGCCATTCCTTTAAAAGTATACTATCATTCCAATTTATTGAATTGAAAATTGGCGTATTTGCAGGAATTGAAACATCTTTTTTAGGTGTAGAGTTTTTCATGTTTCCAATTCCTAAAACATTAGTTCGTACAATATGATGCATTTCATTTTCTACAGGTTTTAAAATAAGAGACTTATCATTTTCATCATCAATCCATGCAAAAATAAACCTTTCACGCATCCAGTCCAAGGTTGGCTGTATTTTGCTGTTACCGAAAAAATCATATAATACGTGAAGCCCATAAGATTTATATAAAACATCTGTATCAAGTTTTCCTTTCTTATCTGATTCTTGTTTGTCTAATATTCTCGCCTTGTGAGGATTTTTCATTAGCCAGTTATGGTTTATAATTGTTCCAAATCCACCAAAAATCAATTGAGTGACCTCCTGCATAATACGCTCAATGATATTTCCCTCAGATTTACCGATGTAGTATATAACTAATTCATCTTTTGATAAAGGTAAATTACCATCCTCACGAAGTGTAAATCCCCAAAAATAAACACCTCTTTTGCAAAATGTCCCAGATTTTCTATGAAAATCAATTTCGTTTCCTTTGATACTCTTTAGGTTGTAAAAATTTGTTGCTTTCATGTTCTTAAATTTTATGATTTACTATAAGATAACAAAACCACATCCCAAAAGAAAATATTTATGAAAATATTTTTTAATCATTGTTTTGCTCTGCTTACAGAATATGCTATCAAAGCATAAGTCATTATTGCAATGCCGTTTATGATTACATATATTGGTGTTGAAAAATTGAAAAACGAAAATAACAAGTTACTTACAAATGCTATTACAAAAAATATTCCTGATACCGTCCTTATCATTGTTGTTGTTCGTGGTAAAGAAAATGAAATACTTATTGTAAATAGAAGTGTAAGTAATAAAAACACGAAACTACCCGCACTTAAAAGCAGTTTGCTGTCGGTATTATGAAAGCTGTAAAATCCGTATGCAATTAATCCACTAACACAAATAGCGATAATTGTTTTGACAAAATTAATTTTCATTTTTTTAAGTTTTAAATTGATGGAGGCGGTGGTGGCACAACTGAAAATGCTGTTCCAAGGTCAGGCACATTACTTGCTAATTCCCAACCTGCCATTCCTTCTTTCCAAACGTGATGATTTTTTGTAAACTGACCACCTTGTGCATACTGTTTGAGTTGCTCAAGATTGAAAGGTCCAGACTGTTGACCGTTTAATGAAATATGAAAAGCTAAAACTGGCGGTGGCGGTGGCATGTGTTGTTGCGGTTGGTTTATATTATTCATCATACCACCCATTTGATTACCCATTGCACCGCCTATTCCCATGCCCATCATCATTCCTGCTGGATTCATACCTGCGCCTCCGCCTAAATTTACATTACTCATTTGACCTAAATTCTCAGCAGCCGTTTTTAAAACATCTGTTTGCTGGTTGAGTTGATGAACAGTAAAATTTTTCCCTTCTACGCCCATTTCAATGTCTTTGCGTTGAATACGATTTAATTCATCAATATTCTTTGTTTGCTGGTCGGCTGTAGAGAATTTGAGTTGCTGATAATGTTCGTGTTCTTTGTCTAATTCAATTGTTGCAATATCTAACCTCTTAAGATTAATTCCAAAATCTTCCTGCAAAATCGCTGATATTTTTGATTTAACAAAATCACTTATCTCATCAATTTTTCTCTCCAATTGCATTACTGGAATATTTGCATCAGTAGGAATATTTAGAATTACAGATTTGGCTTTGCGAATAAAAAAATCTTTGATTTGATTCTTGAAATCATCTAATTCAAAGTTGATAAGGCGATTTAATTTAATGAAATTTTTATAATCTGTCAGATTAAATGTTAATGTGCCTCTCACAACACAAGGAACTCCAAGGTCAGGGAAACGAGGGTCAAATACATCAAAATAGGGAATCCCAAATTTGATTTGAACATTGCCTGAAAGATTGATAAAATAAATTTCTGCTTGAAAAGGAGAACTGCCTCCAAATGCAGAACCGACAATGCTTGTAAGGATTGGAAAGTTTGCGGTCTTAATTGTTTCATCCATAGGACCCACAATATAATCTTGCATTGAACCGTCTTTTTGCTGGTAAACAAAAACAGCTACTTCACCTTCTTTTACACGTAAACTACTCCCATATCGTATTGCGTTTTCTTTTTTACTTTCGTTTAGCGTTGCCCCTTTTGGACGCCATTTCCAAACAAGATATTCTTGCTCGTCACAGCGGATTACATCCATTAATCCGCCTTCTGTTTTATTTCCGAATAGTGCCATAATTTAGTTTTTTGTAATTATTATTGAAATAGTGTAGTTTTTCACCTTTGATAATTTTTCTACATCTTTTTTTGTATAAGATTGTCCTTCAAATGATAATAGAATTTCTTCTGATTCCGAATAAAAAGGAGCTTTTTTATCTGAATCTGCACCATAAGGCAATTCAAGATTCGCAATTCCAACCGAATTATTATCTTCATCCTCCAACGTTAATGTCGCTTTAATTTCACCGCAAGAGTTTTCATCAGCATATGAGCAGTCTTTTTTTACTTTCGCTATTTCTTTTTTTAATTTTTGTTTGTCGTTTGTATTTAAGACAAGCTTAACTCCTTGTATCGAGAAAACATAACCACCTGTTTTGTAATCAATATTTATAGTTGTTTTTGTAGATGTTATTTGATAAAAACTGCCGAAATTACCTGTTGTTTTTAATTTTATACCATCAATAATATATTCCGTTGTTTTAAGGTCTGCTAATTTTTCTTGTATTTCTTTTTGTTCTTCCTCTTGCATTGTTTCGTCATTAGATTTTCCTTTTGGAATAAATAGAATGCTAATTGCAATCAAACCAAGTATTCCATAAACAATCCAATTCTGAGACATTAATTTTTTTCGTTTCTGCTCAATATCTTGAATTTCTGTCTTGAATTCATCAATAAGAATAGAAACTTTCTTGTTTTCACCAAAGAGTGTTTTTGCAGTTCTGCTATGTTTTTCAAAATCTGCTTTTAATTGTTCGAAAGAGGATTCCTTCTTTTCTGTAATAAAAATTCCCTTTTCCTTCAATTTTTGGTCTCTTTTTTCTTTAATATCCTTGTCATTAGATTTATTTATAAAAGTAACAAAAGCAGCCAAGACACAAGCAACACCTCCAAACATTAATATATAACCTAAATCTGTTGTCCCAATTTTTGTTGCAGTAACAAAAAGTATTGCACCTATTGCGATTAAGAGTAGTGGCAGTTGTTTCTTTAAAGTTGAAATTACACTTGGTTTAGGAAAAGACTTTATTTCAACTATACTATTTTCAATATTTTCAATCAAAGTTTCTAATGATTTACCATCGGAAGCTGATGCTTCTGCATTTACAACATGTCCGCAAGAGGGACAAACCTTACTCAAGGCAGGTATGGGTTCTTTACAACTTGGGCATTTTTTCACTGCATCTTCAAATTTTGCTTTTGCCTGTTGTCTTTGGTGCAACTTTGCTTCAAGTATCATTTCTACTTCATCCCACTCAACACCTGCTTCTTCTGCTTTGCGAATAAGTATTTGTTTTTCCTTGTCTGTAAGAACTCCGTCTGTGATGGCAAGGTCTATTAATTTTTCCAATTCTTGATTCATTTTTTTTATTTTTAAAGGGTTATAATTTTATTTCAAAATATCCCTGCGGCTTTTGCCGCAGGGAGTCATTTTTTTAATTTTCTACATAGATAGAAATATTGTATCTACCATTCGCACCTGTTGCTTCAATTAATGTTACATTATTGCTTGTACTTACCACTTTACAATCAGTAACAGCATTAATATTTATTTCATTGCCGCTTTTGCGAAGTTCAATAGTGGCAACATTGTTTTTTTGAACTGTGCTTGCAACCTTATTGATAGCAGTTTTTAAACCACCAAATCCAAAACCTGAAGAAACCTTTCCAACTAATCCTGAATCATCTTCACGGAAATTTAATTCAACAAAATCAGTATTACCTCTTGGGGAAATATCCAAATTAAGATTTTCCTTATCTCTTGTTTTAAACTTCCAATGACTTTTAAATCCGTCAGGGTATCTTTTTTCATCCCCGTTGGCTTTAACTACTACAAAAATTTCATCTCCAGAATTTTCTCCGGGATAAATACATTCAATTGATTGCAATTTGATTTTCATATTTTTTTGTTTTTAATTATTTTTCCTTACTCGTTGGCTTTTCAGGTTTCGCCCTGTTTGTTTAAGTGTTACAGAGGTCACTTTTATTTTTTAATTTATAAAATCTCATGGGTCATTAATGTAATTGAACTGTGTGTCTGCAAGATTTTGGCTCTTTGACTTTTGCGAAGCGTTGGGTTGAGTGTCGGGCAAAAGGCAATGTGCCAAATGAGTGTCGGCTTTCAACTTTTCCTTCTTGCGGGTCGGTAAAAAAACTAAATCTTTTTTCTTTCATTGTCATTGTCGTTTGGCTCTGGTCTTTCTTCGCCTTGCTGGTAACGTCCGCCTGCTTGGTGAAGT
>JANXSD010000131.1 GCA_025352785.1 Bacteroidota bacterium | reverse complement strand
AGTAAAATTTTGATAGTCAATAGTGTACTTAATTTTTTTATTATGTTCGTAATTAAGGGATCACCTATAGTTTTTATTATTTTAGGAATGGCTTTTCACTATTTTCCAGATCTTAATTTGTTCATAACCCATTCATCGTTTCTTCCCAATTTATTTCTTGCTAATTGGTTCATTTCGATAACTTTTATAACTTAGAATTGTTCTAAATAACGAAATAAGACCGTATCTTTGTGGTAAATATCAACAGGAAAATGATTACTGTAACTGAAAGAGCTCTTGAGAAGGCTATTAGCCTTATGAAAGAAGAAAAACATCCCGATGGTTCGTTTATCCGTGTAGGTGTTGATGGCGGAGGATGCTCAGGCTTAACCTACAAGTTGGAATTCGATCACGAAGTAAAAGATAGCGATAAAGTGTTTGAAGATAAGGGCATGAAGATCGTTTGCGACAAAAAAAGTTTCCTCTATCTGATTGGTACCGAGCTTGATTATAGCGATGGACTCAACGGAAAAGGATTCGCTTTTCATAATCCAAATGCTTCCCGTACCTGTGGTTGCGGAGAGAGTTTCGCCGTTTAATCACCAATTAATTTACTCTAAATTAAGAATAAGTTTTCCCAATGTCAGAAGATTTGAAAATCCTAGATGAAGTCACGCAAAGTGAATACAAATGGGGATTCGTTAGTAATATTGAAAGCGACAATGCCCCAAAAGGGCTAAGTGAAGATATAGTTCGATTTATTTCCGAAAAGAAAAATGAACCATCTTGGTTGTTGGAATGGCGCCTGAAAGCTTTTCGTTATTGGCTAACCATGGAAGAACCCGTTTGGGCAAATGTACATTATCCTAAAATCGATTTTCAGGATATCATTTATTATTCAGCGCCCAAAGCAAAACCAGTATTAAATAGTTTGGATGAATTGGATCCAGAGATAAAAGCAACGTTTGATAAACTTGGAATTTCTTTACAAGAACAAAAAAGATTATCAGGTGTTGCAATGGATGCCGTGATTGATAGCGTTTCTGTAAAGACAACTTTTCGTGAAGCATTAGGTGAATTAGGAATTATCTTTTGTTCTTTCAGCGAAGCTGTTCACGCACATCCTGAATTGATAAAAAAATATTTAGGCAGCGTAGTTCCTTATACCGACAATTATTATTCTGCTTTGAATTCCGCAGTTTTTAGTGATGGATCGTTTTGTTATATCCCTAAAGGTGTTCGTTGTCCGATGGAGTTGAGTACTTATTTTAGAATTAACTCTGCAGGAACAGGGCAGTTTGAACGCACACTTATTGTTGCGGAAGATGGCGCTTATGTAAGTTACCTTGAAGGCTGCACAGCACCCATGCGTGATGAGAATCAATTGCATGCTGCGGTAGTAGAAATTGTTTCACATACCGATGCAACTGTAAAATACAGTACCGTTCAAAATTGGTATCCTGGAAATAAAGAAGGAATAGGTGGCATCTATAATTTTGTAACCAAGCGTGGAATATGTGCTGGTGATCGTGCAAAAATTTCATGGACACAAGTTGAAACAGGTTCGGCAATTACATGGAAATATCCTAGTGTAATTTTAAAAGGTGACTTTTCTATTGGTGAATTTTATTCAGTTGCGGTAACAAATAATATGCAGCAAGCAGATACTGGAACGAAGATGATTCATCTTGGTAAAAACACGAAAAGTACCATTATCTCGAAAGGAATTTCTGGAGGTAAAAGCCAGAATAGTTATCGTGGTTTAGTAAAGATCAATAAGAATGCAGACAACGCACGTAACTTCTCACAATGTGATTCTTTGTTGCTTGGTGATAAATGTGGCGCACATACTTTTCCATATCTGGAAGTAAATAATAAATCAGCAAAAGTTGAGCACGAAGCAACAACAAGTAAAGTTGGTGAAGATCAAATTTTCTATTGTAACCAACGTGGAATCTCTACGGAAGATGCAGTGAATTTAATCGTGAATGGCTATTGTAAAGAAGTGTTTAACCAATTGCCGATGGAGTTCGCAGTGGAAGCACAAAAGCTTCTAGCAATTTCATTAGAAGGATCCGTAGGTTAAAATAATTAGTTTAAAAGATAAATTCAGTACGAGAAAATATTTAGAATGCTTACAATAAAAGATTTAAAAGCTTCAGTAGATGGAAAAGAGATTCTGAAAGGACTCAACCTTGAAGTAAAAGCTGGAGAAGTACACGCCATCATGGGACCAAATGGTTCAGGGAAAAGTACTCTTGCCTCCGTGTTGGCTGGTCGTTCAGAATATGAGGTGAATGGTGGAACGGTAACATTTGAAGGTCAAGATTTACTCGACATGAAACCAGAAGATCGCGCTCGCGCAGGAGTGTTTCTTGCATTTCAATATCCTGTTGAAATTCCGGGTGTAAGTAATGCTAATTTTTTAAAGACAGCAGTGAATGAAGTGCGCAAATCACGCGGACAAGAAATTCTTGATTCGAAAGATTTTTTGGTGATGATGAAAGAGCGAATGAAATTGGTGGAGATGGATAAAGCCATGACACAACGGTCGGTGAATGAAGGATTCAGTGGAGGTGAAAAGAAACGCAACGAAATATTTCAGATGGCAATGCTAGAACCAAAGCTTTCTATTTTGGATGAAACAGATTCAGGTTTAGATATTGATGCTTTACGAATTGTATCGAATGGTGTAAATGCTTTGCGCGATGGTAAACGTGCGTTTATTGTGATTACACATTATCAACGATTACTAGATTATATTGTTCCCGATTTTGTGCACGTGTTATACAAAGGGCGTATCGTGAAATCAGGAACGAAAAAACTTGCGTTAGAGTTAGAAGAAAAAGGTTACGATTGGATTAAAGAAGAAGCGGAAGCGCTGAATGCATAGATATGAATAGTACAACTATCAATACAATTAATGCAAATTCTCTGTTACAAGATTTTGATTTGTTTACCGATTTATATGGGAAGCAAACAAATTATTTTCAAGAGATAAGAAAATTTTCTGCCGATAAATTTAATGTCTTAGGGATTCCAACTCAGAAAAACGAAGAGTGGAAGTACCTAAATTTATCACCTCTTTTTAAAAATGATTTTCGTTCTGTAAGTCATACTCAGGCTTTCGAAATTGATGCTGCTTCTGCAAAACAATTTCATTTGTGTGGAGAGAACGCAATTGTTTTTGTCATCGAAAATGGAAGATTAAATAGAGCGGCTTCTAATGTTAAAACATTACCAAAGGGATTGTCTATTGGAACTTTAGCGGAATTGGCAGATGATGCTCGTGTTCAAAAACATTTTGCACAACATGCCGACGCTATTACAGAACCCTTCGTAGCATTAAATACAGCAATGTCATTTGATGCAATGATTGTATTGTTAGATGAAAAAATTAAAATCAACGAAACAATTCAATTTGCTTTTGTTACTAATACAAATCAAGAAAATATTTCGGTTCCCATTCGTGTTTTGGTAATAGCAGAGAAACACTCCGAGTGTACAGTTGTGGAAAGTTATCATACATTAAACGAACAGCATAAAGTTTTTGTTAATGCAGTTTCAGAAGTGGTGGTGGGAGAAGAAGCTAGAGTTCATTATGCTAAAATTCAAATTGAAAGTGAGAATACTTTTCACATCAATTATCATCAAGTCAATCAAGCAAAAAACAGTTATCAGCATATCACATCATTGTCGTTAGGAGCATCATTGTTGCGCAATAATTTACATATCCAACTTGATGGTGAAAATTGTACAACATACCTTAATGGATTGTATGTTTTATCAGGAACTCAAGTGATGGATAATCATACATTGGTAGATCATGCTATGCCCAATTGTTACAGTAACGAATTGTACAAAGGAATGATTGATGATAAATCACAGGGTATTTTTAATGGAAAAATATTTGTTAGGAAAGATGCGCAGAAAACAAATGCTTATCAATCCAACAAAAATATATTGTTGAGTAATGATGCTTCTATCAATACAAAACCGCAGCTAGAAATTTTTGCAGATGATGTGAAATGTAGTCATGGTGCAACTACTGGACAGATTGATGAAGAAGCGTTATTCTATCTACGCTCACGTGGAATCGCTGAACCAGAAGCCCGCGCATTGTTAAATCATGCCTTCGCTGCTGCAGTCATCAACCAAGTTGAAAGTGAATTATTGAAAGAAAGTCTTTTGCTTTTGCTCTCACGTAAGTTACGTGTGATGGAAGAAGTATAAGCATAAAAATATGTCGACTACTGATAAAAATATCTCCGTTTTTGATGTGGCTCAGGTCAGAAAGGATTTCCCAATCCTCCTTGAGAAAGCTCATGGCAAACCTTTAATTTATTTTGATAACGCAGCAACATCACAAAAACCGCAAGTTGTTATTGATGCGATCTCAAATTATTATTCGCATTACAATGCCAATATTCATCGTGGAGTTCATTTCTTAAGTCAAAAAGCTTCGAATGCATTTGATGATGTTCGTTTTAAAGTAAAGCACTTTTTAAATTCACGATCGGAACGCGAAATCATTTTTGTTAGAGGAACAACTGAAGCAATCAATCTTGTTGCTTCGACTTACGGAAGAAAAAACGTACATGCTGGTGACGAGGTGTTAATTACAGCAATGGAGCATCATAGTAATATTGTTCCGTGGCAATTATTATGTGAGGAGAAAGGTGCAAAGCTGAAAGTAATTCCAATGAATGATTCAGGGGAATTAATGATGGAAGAATTAGAGTTTCTTATCACAGATAAAACAAAAATAATTTCAGTTGTACATACGAGTAATTCTTTAGGGACTATAAATCCTGTTAAGGAAATCATCGTAAAAGCGCATGCAAAAGGAATTCCAGTTTTTGTGGATGGTGCCCAATCAACGGTTCATAGTGTTATTGATGTACAAGAGTTGGATTGCGATTTCTTCGCCTTCAGCGGACATAAAATGCTAGGGCCAACAGGTATAGGATGTTTGTACGGAAAAGCAGAATTGCTCGAGCAGATGCCCCCGTATATGGGAGGTGGTGAGATGATCAGCGCCGTATCATTTGAAAAAACTACGTTTAATGAAGTACCTTTTAAGTTTGAAGCTGGCACCCCTAACATTGCTGATGTAATTGCACTTGGTGTTGCAATAGATTATCTCATGCAGATGGATCGTACAGAAGCATTGGCACATGAGCATGAATTATTAAAGTATGCAATGCATCATCTTTCAAAAATTGAGGGTGTTCGATTAATTGGTACTGCATTAAATAAAGCAAGTGTAGTTTCGTTTGTTTTGAAAGAAATAAATGCATTTGATGCAGGAATGTATCTCGATACGAAAGGTATTGCTGTTCGTACGGGTCATCATTGTACAGAACCAATCATGACGCGATTAAATATTCCAGGAACCATACGCGCTTCCTTTTTATTTTATAATACGTTTGAAGAAGTTGATGCATTAGTAGATCATGTTGCCAAAGCAATTGCATTTTTAAAACCACAACACGCATGAATACAATTGAAGCATTAGAACAACAGATTGTGGAGGATTTCGAATTGTTCGATGAGTGGGAAGAAAAATATCAATATATCATTGACTTAGGACAGAAGTTAAAACCATTAGCTGCTGAATATAAAATTGATGATAATAAAATTAAAGGTTGCCAGAGTAGCGTTTGGTTACATGCATATACTGAAGCCGACAAAATATTTTTTGAAGCGGATAGTGATTCAACATTTGTGAAGGGGGAAATAGCTCTCCTGATAAATGTATTAAGCGGACAACCAGCGGAGGAAATTGTAAGTACTGAATTAGGTTTTGTTGATCGTATTGGATTACGTCAACACATGGCACAAACACGTGCGAATGGATTAGCAGCAATGATAAAGCAAATGAAATTATACGCCCTCGGGTTTCAGCATAAAACAGTGTGAGATGGAAGAGCAGAATTTAGAACAATCGCAACCAGTAATCCCTGAAGTACGATCACTTCGTGATCGTGTTATCGAAACATTAAAGACATGTTACGATCCAGAAATTCCTGTTGACATTTGGGAGCTAGGATTAATTTATGAGATCATCATCAACGAAGGAAATGACGTACACCTTAGAATGACATTAACATCTCCCGCTTGTCCTGTAGCAGAAACATTACCACCAGAAATAGAAGATAAGATTCGTAACATGCCTGATGTAAATAAGGCAAAAGTTGAAATTACTTTCGATCCACCATGGGAAAAGGAAATGATGAGTGATGAGGCAAAATTGGAATTGGGAATGTGGTAATTTAATTAAGAATGCAGAATTATAATTTAAAGGGTATTGTGGAAGAGATAATAAATAAAGTTGCAAATTCAGGACTGGTTACAATTGACATGGAAGAGTTATTTCCTGTTGAAGAACGTATTTCTTTCGATATTAAACCAATTTTAATTGAGGAACTTTTGCTGCGTGAAAAAGATTTTAGAGAGTTTGTAAAGTCGAATGATTGGTCGCTATATCAAGATAAATTCGTTGCTGTATTTTGTTCTAGTGATGCAATTATTCCACGATGGGCTTGGATGTTATTAACCTCGGCACTTGAACCTTTTGCTAAGAAAATTGTCTTTGGTAATATCGAAAGACTAGAAGAATCTCTTTTTCACGAATTAATTTCTACAATCGATATTGAAATATATCGTGATCAGAAAGTAGTGATAAAAGGGTGTAGTAAAAAGCCTGTGCCAGTCTCTGCATATTTAGAACTCACCGCACGACTTCGTCCGGTAGTTAAAAGTATCATGTACGGAGAACCTTGCAGCACTGTTCCTGTGTACAAACGTAAAGAGGTATAATATTGTAAAGGCAAAACAATTATCTTAACTTAAAATTATTTATGAGCCGCATCATTGCTCTTATTAGCATATTGTTTTTCTCATTTATGAGTCGTGTTACTTTTGCACAATCCTTACCTGAAAAAAGCCCTTCGCATGACGATGTTTTTATTATGGTAGATAAGATGCCAGAGTTTCCTGGAGGAAAAGATGCCATGCAAAAATTTATTTCTAAAGAAATCGTTTATCCCGAAGAAGCAATTGCTGAACATATCGATGGTAGAGTATTACTGTTGGTGATAATTGATAAAGCAGGGAAGATTCGTAATATTATTTCTAAAGGAAATCCAGATAAAATTTTGGAAAAAGAAGCAATTCGTGTCGTAAAAATAATGCCTAATTGGTCGCCAGGAATTCAAAATGATAATGCAGTTGATGTTCAAGTAAGTATTCCAGTAATGTTTAAATTAAATCAACAATAGTATGTCGCTTGAACTCGAAGAAATCAAATATCCTATCCGCAAGGAAATGGAATTATTCGAGCAGAAGTTTCGTAAATCGATGCAAAGTACTGTTCCATTGCTGGATCGCATCATGCATTATATTGTGAAACGAAAAGGCAAGCAAATGCGTCCGATGTTTGTTTTTTTAACTGCTGGAATGACAGGAGAAATTGTTGAAAGTACTTATCGCGCTTCTTCGCTCATAGAATTATTACATACTGCAACATTGGTGCATGATGATGTTGTTGATGATAGTAATTTGCGTCGTGGTTTTTTTTCTATCAACGCGCTTTGGAAAAATAAAATTGCTGTTCTCGTTGGTGATTATTTGCTTTCACGAGGATTACTTCTCTCAGTGGAACATGAAGAATTTCAATTGTTAAAAATCGTTTCTACTGCTGTAAGAAAAATGAGTGAAGGGGAATTATTGCAAATTGAAAAGGCAAGAAAATTAGATATTACAGAAGAGGTTTATTATGAAATTATCACTGCAAAAACTGCATCACTAATTGCATCTTGTTGTGCCACCGGTGCAAGCTCTGTTGGGGCAAATCAAGAAATGGTTCAACGTATGCACGACTTTGGCGAAAATGTTGGAATTGCTTTTCAGATAAAAGATGATCTATTCGATTACGAACAAACAGAGCAAACTGGCAAGCCTCGAGGAATCGATATCAAAGAACATAAAATGACTTTGCCAGTTATTTATACTTTACAAAACGTAAGTAAGGATGACAAAAAATTTATCATCAATACCGTTAAGAGTTATAGTGAGGATAAAGTTCGTGTTGAAAAAGTAATTAATCTCGTTATGCAAACAGGAGGACTAGATTATGCACGAAAGGCAATGTATGATTATCAGCAACGTGCATTTAATTTACTAGAAGGAATTCCTGACTCAACATATAAACAATCATTAATGAATCTTGTGCGTTTTACAACCGAGAGAAATCATTGATTTAGATGATTGTTGGATAAACTATTTTTGTCTATAATAAATACTGAAATCATAATATTGTTAATAAATATGTTATGGCTAAATATTTCTAGACTAATATGTCACCCCTCCAGGGTTAATAAAATTTGATATTCCAGAAGCTGCCATTAAAATTCAAAAAGTTAATCCCGAAGGGGTGACATAATTATCTAATTCGCCACTGTGCATTAGTTAGAAGTCTGTCACCCCTCCGGGGTTAATAAAATTGTTACTCCTGAAGCTGCCAATACAAATCAAAAAGTGAATCCCGAAGGGTTGATATTATTATAAAGAAAGGAAGAATATATAAACCCCGAAGGGATGACATTATTATCTGTAAATTAGCCACTAATTACGAGGAAAAAATGATTAACAACGAAACCAAAGAACGCATTCTTGAAACCGCTCGTATTGAAGAGGTTGTTGGAGAATTTGTGATTCTTAAACGTCGTGGTTCGAGCATGATTGGATTATGCCCTTTTCATAATGAGCGAACACCATCATTCACTGTTTCACCGGCAAAAGGATTTTTCAAATGTTTTGGTTGCGGAAAAGCAGGTGATTCTGTTACCTTTATTATGGAGCATGAGCATCTAACTTTTCCTGAATCATTAAGATATTTAGCGAATAAATATCAAATTGAAATTGAAGAAGAAGCGCCTTCACAGGAAATGGTGGAAGCTCAATCGCAAAGAGAAAGTTTATTCGTCGTAATGACGTATGCACAAAAATATTTTTCAGAAAATTTAATAAATTCCGATGAAGGAAAAGCAATAGGATTAAGTTATTTCAGAGAGCGCGGATTTACTGATGAGATCATCAAGAAATTTGATTTAGGATATGCATTGGATAAGTGGGATGGCCTTACGAAGTCGGCACAAGAAGAAGGATTTCAATTAGATTATTTACTTAAGACAGGATTAACAATTGTAAATGAAGAAAAAATTTATGATCGCTTTCGCGGTAGAGTAATTTTTCCGATTACTAATTTAACAGGACGTGTAATTGCTTTTGGTGCACGTATTCTTAAAACGGATCCTAAGAGTCCGAAGTATCTAAATTCACCTGAGACAGAAATTTATCATAAGAGTAAAAGTTTATATGGAATTTCTCACGCTAAGAAATCAATCATTGTCAACGACGCTTGTTATTTAGTTGAAGGATATACGGATGTTGTTTCGATGCATCAAGCAGGAATTGAAAATGTTGTAGCGTCATCAGGAACCGCATTAACAGTTGAACAGATACGATTGATTGGTCGTTATACAAAGAACATTACTGTTTTGTATGATGGAGATTCAGCAGGAATTAAAGCATCACTTCGAGGAATTGATTTGATTCTCGAGGAAGGAATGAATGTACGTGTGGTTTTATTTCCTGATGGTGAAGATCCAGATTCTTATTCCAAAAAAGTTTCTACAACTGAACTTCTCGATTTCTTGAAAGTACAAGCAGTAGATTTTATTAGTTTTAAAACAAAATTATTATTAGCAGATACTGCTGGTGATCCAATAAAAAAAGCAAACCTCGTTCGTGATATTATAGAAACAATAGCGAAGGTTCCTGATGCAATTTCGCGAGCTGCCTATTTACGTCAGACATCCGTACTCATGGAGATGGCTGAGACTGTTTTATTGGGAGAGTTAAATAAAATTCTTACTAAATCACTAAAAAAACAACGCGAAGAATTAAATACCGGACAATCATCAACACCATCTTCTCGATCAAATAATGATGAATTACCAGCCGATTTTTTCGAGCCAACGGAAGAAGAAATTTCTGCGGAGTTAGACACTTTTTCTCAAGAAGAAGAAATCATTCGTATCCTTTTGCATTATGCTGATGATGTTTTTGTAATTCCTGGTTCAGTAGCTGAACATCCAAATGCGGAGATGCCAACAATAAAAGTTAAAGATTTTATTGTGGCTGAATTATCTGAAGATGGAATACATTTTTCGAATGAGATATATGCAGGATTGTTAGCTGAATTTATTGTTCAGGTAGAACAAAATCTTTCATATGATGCGCAATCATTCATCCAACAATTAGAGCCTACAATAAAAGCTACAGCAATTACATTAGTAACTTCTTCCTATGAATTAGCGAACTGGGCTGAACGAGGTATACCAGTGCGTACAGACCGCCAGCAATTACATAGAGCTGTTATTGATCCTGTAATTTATTTAAAGAAAAAGCAGATCTATAAGATGAGGAAAGAAATTCAAGAATCGATTCGCATTAGAGAGGCTACAGGAATCTTTTATGATGATCTTATCGAACGCCAACGTGATCTAGAGGAAATTCAAAAGGAAATAAATAAATATACCAATACAGTTATTCAACGATAATTTTCTTACTTACGTTTTTCCCATTTGCATATTCCATCCGTAAAAAATAATTTCCTTTCACAACATTTTCTAATTTAATTTTTGCAGAATAATCATTAATAGATTGATGTAATATTTCTTTTCCATTTACATCATACAACGTTATATTTAAACAAAGTTGAGAAGACTTTAGCTGAGTA
>JANXSD010000139.1 GCA_025352785.1 Bacteroidota bacterium | reverse complement strand
TGTTTTTAAAGAATATAATAATTACGAACTGATGATGTTTTTTGGATTTAATTCTGCCGAAGAATTATTGCAAGAAAAATCACGTTTCGAAAATGGAATTACAACATATAATACAACTGTTTTGTATTTTCATGTACTTGATAAAATCACATTAGAGGTGCTTGGAATGTGTGGTTATCATACAGTGTATTTGCAACATGCACGTGCAGAATTATTTTATGTTTTAACGAATGACAGATGGCAGAGAAAGGGAATTATTTCAGAGGCGCTTCCGCCAATTATTAAATATGGTTTCGAAACGATGAAGTTAAATAGAATTGAGGCATTTGTGACCCCCACCAATACGGCATCTTTGCGTGTAATGAAAAAATTCGGATTTATAGACGAGGGCCGCTTGCGAAAACACTATTTCAAAGATGGAGTGTATCAAGATTCATTGGCATTTTCACTCTTAAAAGAAGAATATAATCCGAATAATTAATTGAAATAATTTATAATGAAATGAATAGGATATGATAAATAAAATTTCGCTTACAATTCTTTGTTTGTTTCTTTTTGTCGTTGTTAACGCGCAACCGAAACCTGCGCAACGCTTATTAACAGGCGTCGTTAAGGATCATAGTTCGTTGATACCGCTTGCATACATTTCAGTTTCATTGAAAGACCATTTTATTGGCACAACGACCAATGAGAATGGTGAGTTTGATTTTTACATTCCAGATTCAATAACTGTTGACACTTTGATTGTAAATTCCCTTGGTTATAAACCGGTTTACTATGCGTTGGATAAAATTGATAAAACGCTTTCAATTGAAATGCAGTCTAATTCATTTGAATTGAAAGAAGTAACAATTCGCCCTCTTTCTGCAGAAGATTATATCAGGTTGGCTATGCGTTACGTAAAAATGAATTATCCGGATAAGCCATTTGTTTCTGATGGATATTTTAGGAGAAAAGTTTTGGAGAACAAGCAAGTCATAAATTTTGATGAGGCGATTGTAAAAACGTATTATCCGGATTATCAGGACACTGTTAAAAATCAGCATCAATTGTTATTGTATCGCAAAGCCGAAGAAAAGGAAATTGCCTTCATGAAAGAAAAACGAGAATCGAAGGAAAGGAAGAAGGAAGCCAAAATAGAAAAAGATAAAGCCAATGGCAAAACACTTACGGAGGAACAAAAAAAGGAAAAGAAAACAATCGCCGATATGTTTGGTGGTCCAGATAAGATTCTGGCGCTCGATGTGTTAAAAGAAGAACCCGATTTTTTAGATACTACCAAGTTAAAAGATTTCGAATATTCTTTTGGCGCTGCAACTACCTATCAAGGAAATGAAGTTGTGGTTATTAACTTTAAATCTGATGGCAAAGTTGATCATGTCAGGACAGATGGGAAAATATATATTGACTTAAATTCGTATGCAATTGTAAATGTAGATTTCAGTGCAGAGTTCGTTATTCCGTTGATGTATCGTCCTGTGATTTTTTTAGCAGGGTATAGCATATCAAACCCACAATTCCAACAAAAGGTAAGTTATCAGGAAGTAAATAATCATTGGTATCCACAAAGCTTTCAATTTAATGTACAGGTTAAACTGGAAAGAGAATATTGGTTTAAAAAGAATGATGTTTCAGATATTTTTGTGGCAGGGCTTTTTGCAATTAATAAAATTGAAACTGAAAATTTAAAGCAGATAGCCAAAGAGTTTCGTTATGATCCAAAGAAAAAGTTGGAAGATCAGGTTCATAATACCGAAGGCATTACATGGGGTGAGTTGAATATTATTAAACGATAAGGCAATATGTCATCCCGATCACTATCGTGGATGCCAGTATGCAAATATGCCAATGTACAAATATGCCATTGTGCAAATATGCCAGTGTGCCAATGTGCTGTCCCAATCACTATCGTGGATGCCAGTGTGCCATCTCGATAACTATCAGGATGAAAATGATTTAATAATAAAATAAGTTTAGTTTATATGTACGAAAGAGCGAAGTATTTCAGTATTAAATTTAATAGAAACGGTATTTACGGATTATCGATTTGTGCTTTCTTGATTTATTTTTCGTTTAAAAAACAAGAACCCGCAGCACCCTTGTTATATGCGTATGTAGCAATGTCGATAGGTTGGTTGGTTACCGCATTTTGGATCAATGCCAAATTGAAATTAAAAAACGCGGGAATGGAAATTCATGAAATTAGTGATGAAAAAATTTCATTTAGGTCGATTGAACAAATTTTATCATTGCTAATGGTAATTTTTATAATTCTCTCCAATAAAAAGTGGGAGTATGCAAATTATTTAGCAGTGCCGCTTATGCTTGTTTATATTGGCTGGACTTTTTCTCAAATGAAAATATTAAATAATTATTTCAAAGCATAAAGTTAGATTTACTTTAACAACGAAGCATATTTTACTTCAATCGTTTCTCCTTTATCTAACTGCAACCATTCAGCTGGAAGATTAATTTTTGATGCACCTTCAATATGCTGAATGCTATCATCAATAAATAATGTTTTAGCACGATCAAGTTGATTGTCGTTTAATACTTTCTCGAAAATTTCTGCATCAGGTTTCCTCATTCCAATGTCGCACGAATAATAATGTTGCTCAAAAGTAGATTCAAAAACACCCTTACCAAATTGCTGATCTGTAATTGCAGTAAAGGCTTTTATATGGATTCTGTTAGTATTGCTAAGTAAAAAAATGCGGTAATGCTTTCTAAGTTTTTGAAGCCATTCCACACGATGCGAAGGAATGGCAATCAACATAGAATTCCAGGCGGCATCTATTTGCTCATCGCTGGTTCCATCTGGCAAATGTTCCTTCAACCGATTTCGTAAGCCAGCGTTCGAAATAGTTCCCTTTTCAAATTCATCAAATAAATTATCCTGTTTAGCCTTCGAATAAATCGTATCAAAATCATTAATTCCTAATTGTTTGAAAGCCAACGCTGTAAGGTTGTAATCGATGTTTATGATAACTCCACCCAAATCAAATATTAACTGTTCAATGGCCATTTTGTTCGTGTAATTTGCTGCAAATATATACCTTCGCGTTCCCGAAATAAGAATCGGAGCAATAATGCGGGGCCTATAGCTCATTCGGTTAGAGCAACTGACTCATAATCAGTAGGTGCCCAGTTCGATTCTGGGTGGGCCCACAAAACGAAAAAAAAGAGGACATCATGTCCTCTTTTTTTATTTCCTTAGTCAGTTAAAAAATTTGATGCTATAATAAGAATTGCAAAAATGTAAATTGATGCTTTAAAGATAATTCGCTTAAATTTACAGTAATCTTAAAATAATTATTGTGAAGCAAATTATTTTTTATTTATTCCTTTTCTTGATTTTAGGTGTTGAAACTGTAGTTGACAATACAATGGAAACAAATGGTGCTTTGGTGATAGCGCTGGAATATATTTTCATAATAGCATACTAACTAATTTTACCTCTTCAGTTAAAAACAGAGGAAGTTGCGTTTCAATATGTGATGCAAATGATTCACTTTTAATTTATGCGAGTACAACTACTGCTTCTCCTCTGTTAAACTCCGTTACAGTTTGGAATCGATACGACAGTTTAGTAACAAACGGAACAAATATTATTGGTGAAAATTGGTATCATGAATTACAATTAATACCTGATCCAGCTAACGATTCTTTGCTGTATTTATTCAGTATTGGTATAACTGGGGTATCCTTATCAGGATTATATTATTCAATAATTAATTATAAGCAAAAGCAAGATTCTGGTATTGTTATTCAAAAATTTTTACCATTACTTGTTGATCCTGCCTTTGATGGGTTTACATCTGTGAAACATGCCAATGGAAATGATTGGTGGTTAATATTTCAAAAATGGAGTCCTACTCTTCAGGATTGAAGCAATAGCTTTTTTGTTTATAAAATTGATTCCAACGGAATTAGTTTGCCGCTTATTCAAAATATTGGGGACTATCACTATACAAATATTGGAGAATTATCATTCAATTCTAATGGAACAAGAATTTCAAATGTAGATTTATCAGGACTATTAATATTATATGATTTTGATAGGTTTACTGGTGTTATTAGTAATTCTAAAACGCATGAAACAGCTCGGCATGGCTCTTTATCCCAATACTACAATAGTTGTACATTTTCTCCGAATAGCAAGTTTTTATATGTTTCTGCAATACTGTCAATATTACATCAACAATCCATATTATTTCAATATGATTTAACCGCAACAAATATTGTTGCAAGCAGGCAAGTCATATATTCTTTTATTGGAGATTCTTTAGGATTAGGGGAATTACAAAATGCCCCTGATGGAAAGATATATTTAGGATGTGCATTTCAAGATGGCAATGTGGGAGTTCCTTATATAGATGGATTTCATAATTATGTTACAGATAATCTATCTGTTATTAATTCACCAGATAGTCTCGTGGCAGCCTGCGATTTTCAACCTTTTAGTATTTATCTTGGAGGTAATAGAACTTATTATGGTCTGCCTAACAATCCCAATTACACTTTGAGCCCATTAGATACTTTAACTTCAGTACATGAAATAAAACCTACATCAACAGCAAACGATTTAAAAATATTTTATCATTCAGGTTGGGATATTGCTTCTATCAATGCAGACAAATTAACTGGCAGAAAATATACCTTGAGCTTGTTTGATATAACAGGTAAATTAATTTTTAGAGAAGAGGGGAATTTAAACTCGCAATATTTTACCAAAGATTTAAGTATGCAAAGCTTTGGGCAAGGGGTGTATATAGCTACCCTAGAAACTGATAAGGAAAGATTAAACAAGAGATTTGTAAAATAGTAACGCCGTAGTTATCTGATCATAGGATTCTCAGGTAAGTAATTCCTGAATTTTCCCTTTGTTCGATTCAATAAATTCAACTGTCATGAAGAAATCCTCGATAAAAATTTAGATATTTGGACTGTTGCGTCCACCAAACGACCATCCCTTTTAAATTAAAAAATGAATGTTTTTTTTTGTTACTTTACCTGAATGTCATTTTTATTTAAATTAGTACTCAAGAAAATCTAGTCCTTTAAAGTTTTAAAAGTGTAAAATAAAATTTATATGAAATCAATTTTATTTACGTTATTATTTACCATTAAGCTATCTTTTTGTTTTTCACAAATTGATAAAACATATTACAATGAATCACTAGAAAAATGTGATAAGGAAAAGTCAACCTATTTTAGAACGGTAACTAAACTAGAAGATAAATTTCTTGTCATTTATTCTTTTACAAATACCAATAGTTATAAGTCAACGGAGATTTGTACTTCTGTTGACCCAATCATTAAAAATGGGATTTGTACTTATTATGACCATGCAGGGTTTAAAACTTGCGAAGGAACTTTTACTGATAATAAAAAATCTGGTAGGTGGGTTACGCGGGTTGAAAATGGCAAAGATTCCACCGTAGAGGATTTTTTGTCGGATGGAAATGTAAAAGCTACTCAAACGGCAAATACATCAAGAATAAGTTCCTCATCAAGAGTATATTCATTCGTTGAAAAAATGCCAAAATTCACAGGCGGTGATGATGTAATGAATAAATATTTTTCAAGCCAATTCGTTATGTCCAACATCGATCTTAAAAAGAATATTCATGGAAAAGTTTTCATTGAATTTGTTGTTGATGATCATGGAAGTATTAGTA
>JANXSD010000119.1 GCA_025352785.1 Bacteroidota bacterium | reverse complement strand
GACTCAGTCACAGAAAAGCTAGCATTAGTGAGACATGGAAATGGAAAAGACTGGTGGTTGATTTATCATGCAATATCAGGTGATGTATTTTATGTTTCATTAATTGATTCCTCTGGAATTCATTTGCCACAACAATATCATATCGGAACTAGTTATGATTATTATTTCACACCATCATTAATAAACAATGGAGATTATGGACAATTGATTGCCTCGCAAAGTGGAGATAAATTGGTATCTGTTTCTACTGGGATCATTGATCTTTTTGATTTTGATAGATGTTCGGGTATAATTTCTAATTACCAAAATTTATTGTTTGGACCTAGGTTTACAAATGAAACTTTCTTTTATGGAGCTTCTTTTTCTTCATCTGGGCGATATTTATTCATTTCTAATTGGGAACCAGGACTTTTATATACAAGTAAGCTAATACAATTCGATTTAGTTTCTACTAATATTCTTGGATCTCAACAAATAATTTTTTCGCTCTTTAACTCACTTTATTCTTTAGGGCAGCATCGTATAGCTCCTGATAATAAAATTTATATTGCGAGATGTAGAGGATCATTCCCTTCAACTCAATACGATTCTGTAAATACGTATTTAAGTGTAATTAATAAACCAGACTCTGCTGGTCAAGCATGTGAGTTTTCACTTAACTCTCTTTATTTAAATGGTGCAAGGACATATCTTGGACTACCAAATATGCCGAATTATAATCTTGGCAGACTGGTGGGAAGTTCCTGTGATACATTAGGTCAGGTTGGCTTACAACAACATGAAAATGAAATCCACAATTTCTACATTTCTCCCAATCCAAGTTCGAACGGAATAATGAAAATTACTTATTCACTACCACAAAACAAAGAAGGAGTTTTTGAAGTGTATGATTTAAATGGAAGGATAGTTTTCAATCAAACACTTTCAGCATGGAGTAGTTTGCAATATTTTAATTTATCGTTTTTAGAAAGTGGATTGTATCAATGCGTAATACGATCAGGAAAAAGTATTGCAACACAGAAGTTGATGATCCTAAAATAAATTAAGAATTAAGAATTGGGTAAGTAGAAATAAAATGTTTTGCAGAAATCTTAATAAGTAAAAACAAAAAATGAAAGATTTTATTTCAAAATCAATCATCTTTCTTTTTTCCTAAAAATTTAATCCTGCAATTTCTTTTAATCTTTTAAATCCTGTTCAGTTTTTAGTTTTATCAATTGAAACCCAACAAAAAACCGTTGCTATCTTACGATAACAACGGTTTGTATTTTAATCTCCCTTAAAAAGGAAATTCTTAATTAAGATTAGTTCTCATCCGTTTTCTTCTCACTAGCTTCCATCGACATTTTCAATGCTGCTAATGCGTCGATATCTCCAAGCGTAGATTTCTCTTGTGATTCTTTAATCTTCTTAACGGCCTTCTGCGTAGTAGATTGTTGTGAAGCGCCTTTTTCAGTTTCACCACCTTCGGTAGTTTTACCTATTGGAGCTTTCTCATCATAAACACGTAAGTGAGATACAACAACACGACGATTTTCTTTGCTGAATTCGATTACTTTAAACTCTAGTGTTTCGCCTTCTTTAGCAATTGTACCATCTTCCTTCTGCAACTGACGGTATGGAGCGAATGCTTCTACACCAAAACTATTAAATAGTACTGAAGCACCTTTATCTGTTACCTTTCCAATTACACCCTCTTGCAAGTTACCAACTCCTAATACTGATTCATAAGTATCCCAAGGGTTATCTTCCAGTTGCTTATGTCCTAAACTTAATCGGCGATTTTCTACATCCACTTCAAGAACAACAACATCTAATTCTTCACCAATTTTAGTGAATTCAGCAGGATGCTTGATTTTCTTATTCCATGATAGATCTGAGATATGAATTAATCCATCAACACCTTCTTCTAATTCTACGAATACACCGAAATTGGTGAAGTTGCGCACTTTAGCTTTATGCTTCGATCCAACAGGATATTTCTCCAAAATTTGTCCCCAAGGATCAGGAGATAATTGCTTCAACCCAAGTGACATTTTGTGCTCGTCACGATCGATAGAAAGAATCATCGTTTCTACTTCATCACCTACCTTCAAGAAATCTTGAGGGCTACGTAAATGTTGTGACCATGACATTTCTGAAACGTGAATCAAACCTTCAACTCCTGGGATAATTTCAACAAAAGCACCGTAGTCTGTGAGAACAACTACTCTGCCTTTTACTTTATCAGCTTGCTTTAATTCTTTGTCTAATGATTCCCATGGCTGAGGAGTAAGTTGCTTTAATCCTAAAGCGATACGTTTCTTCTCATCATCGAAATCAAGAATTACAACATTAATTTTCTCATCCAATTTCAACACTTCTTCCGGATGGGTAATACGTCCCCAACTGATGTCTGTGATGTGAAGAAGACCATCTACACCGCCAAGATCCATGAACACACCATACGAAGTGATGTTTTTCACAGTTCCTTCAAGTACTTGACCTTTCTCCAATTTACTCATGATCTCCACTTTTTGCTTCTCCATTTCATTTTCGATCAGCACTTTGTGGGATACTACCACGTTTTTAAATTCTTGATTGATTTTCACAATCTTAAATTCCATGGTTTTGCCTACGTAAACATCATAATCACGAATAGGCTTAACATCAATTTGCGATCCTGGAAGGAATGCTTCGATGCCAAATACGTCTACGATCAAACCACCTTTTGTGCGGCATTTCACGTAACCGGTAATAATTTCATCTTTCTCCAAAGCTTCATTAACGCGTTCCCATGATTTCATGGCACGAGCCTTTTTGTGAGATAAGATGAGCTGACCATTTTTGTCTTCAGCTGTCTCCACATAAACTTCAATTTTATCACCTACCTTAAGATCCGGCATGTGACGAAATTCAGCTAATGGAATAAGGCCATCTGATTTGTAGCCAATATTGACTACAGCCTCTTTGCTGGTAAGGCCGATAATTTCGCCCATAACGATTTCTCGTTCCAGCACTTGATTCAGTGTTTGATCATACAAAGCTTCTTGCTTCGTACGCTCATCTGATTTGTAAGTATCAACTGCTTTACCTGTGTCGTTCCAATCGAAATCGTTTGGATCTGGTATTGCAAATTGCACTGCGGAGTTGTTCTCCAGAATATTGGAAGTATTTGCCATCGAGTTTATTTCCCCTTCAAGTCTACCTAGAAAAAGGAGCGCAAATGTAATTAATTAATCCTGAATAACAAAGAATTTTTTATCAGCAAAATCATATAAAATTACGCCTACTAAATTTCATCGCATTTGTACTGATTTATCAATCAAATTTAAAAACCAATCCGATGAAAATATTATTAAATATTTAGGAAAATAGATCAATATTTTAATGGAGATGAATAGATGTAATGATCTAATTATCAAATAACTACATTGTCAAAAGTTTCAATCTTGTTTTTTACATCTTCCATCAACCACATAGGTGTGGAGGTAGCTCCTGCAATACCAATCGACTCCTTTCCTTCAAACCAATTTGCATCCAACTCTTCCGAATTAGAGATGAAATAACTCTCAGGATTCGTGGCTTTGCAAACACTATAGAGT
>JANXSD010000112.1 GCA_025352785.1 Bacteroidota bacterium | reverse complement strand
AATCTGATAATCACGATCTTGCAAAACCGTAAAGGTTTTGTATCCGATGCTTTTTAAAATAAAATCAGAGGCGTGTATAATTGAACCAATAAATTTTTGATCATAAAAAACCCCCTGAAGTACTAAGACTTCAAGGGGTTTTTTATGATCAATTTTTAATCTTATTCTGTGATCACCATTCGTTTTGTAACCTGGCGGTCACCAAACTTCATAGTGTAAGTATAGATTCCAGGAGCAAGTTTCGAAGTATTGTAATCGATAATGTGCTTGCCTTCTGATTCATTTTTAGAAACAATTACATCAACCACTTGACCTATCATATCAGTAACTTGAATAGAAACAGATCCAGTATGTGGAATCATGTATTCTATTGTTGTATTTCCATTTGCTGGGTTAGGATAATTCTGGCTTAAACCAAAATCATCAATTGCAAATTCATTCACACCAAGTGGAGTACAGATACCTAAGTCAGTGAAACAAACATCATCAATTGACCAACCTTCATCACGAGCAGAATAATCTGAAGCGAATCTCCAACGAATGATAATTAAACCATCAAGATTAGGGCGAATAGTTTGTTCAACTTTAAACCAGTTGTTTGCATTTCCTGTAAATCCTTTTTTAGATGGATCATTTGGATTAAGTGCAATTACATAAGAGTAATTTGTTCCTGGCGCTCCTGAGGAAATTACTCCTGGAGTTCCTGTATAGTCAATGCGTTTCCATGACACACCTAAGTCATCTGAATATTCTACAGTACCACCATCCGAACCGAATTCAGTACGGAATTGTTGCCAGAATCCTAATTTATAACAGTGACCCGTTTGTACACGCATCATAGAAGAGAATAAACCAGATGAATCACGATTTATATAATTACTATCAACATATAAAGTCCAGCATTTGGAACCTGAATGCGCACTATTTAAATGTGTTTGATTAGGAGTTCCTAATTCAAAATCTGTGGCCTTCGAGTAAGAGATCGCATCTAAAGTTACCCACTGTGTTCCTGATTCGAAATCATTACAATAAGGTAATGATGTTGTAGTTACTGAATCAAATACAAGGATGGTAGAACAAATAGTATCATTATACATTGCATAATCAAATGTACCGTTCGGACTAGAAGTATAAACACATGCTTGATGGAATCCTGGGCTTGCGATCCATGTAGTAGTTGTAAAATTATGAATGATAGTACTATCTGGTTCCAGAGGACTACCTAGATAATTTACAAAATCAGTTGCAACGAGGTTATTATCTATTACTAAAGAAGCATTATGTATAAATACGGGATTATTACCGTCATTATGAATTGGAGCTGCAAAAGTAATTGGTTGTCCAGGTAGTATTAATGAGTTAGGAATACTTAAATTAACACTTAGTGGAGTAATAGATAATGGAATTGGGATGTACAATTCAATATCATCAACAGATACACCATTTGATGTAGAGAACCCGCCAGTAGTATATACAAAACGGAATTGAATAATTGAATCACCTACTGGAAGCGGAGACGTGAATAATTTATCAATGTCTTTATAAGAGCTTCTTATCCATCCTTGAATGCCATTCCAATTGTCGGTTGCGTTGTACCAATTTGTACCATTTATATCACCATTGAAACCAAGTTTAGTCCATGTTCCACCTGTTGCACCTTTTTTATATTCAATATAAAATTGATCAGTAAACGGAGCCATATCACGATTTTGCCAGAAACGAAGTGTGGCATGTTGTGAATTAGCATTTCCTTTTAGTTTAAAATATGGAGTTGTTAAGTAAGTAAATGCATTAGTGGTAGTTGCAGTAGTTAAGTTAACATCCCATGCATTTACAGGCGTATGAGCCCCAGTAGTAAGTGCGAAAAATGGCGTTCCAAATTCCCAAATTGTTCCTGCATCTCCTAGTGGATCAATAGAAGGAGCGTAACCAATATTTCCCGACTCTAAATTATCATTATAACTATTGTTATAAACTGAAGTGATTACTGGTTGTCCGATAACAGAGATACATGTTGTATCATTATTCAAATTCACATCACCTGGTAATTGGGTGTAAGCACAGATGTCATTAGGCCCTTGAATAATTCCAATACTATCAGGAAATGCAAAAGTGACTGATCCACAAGCAGGAATTGAACCTGTATAAGTAAATGAATGAGCTACGCCACCTGCGAAATAAGTTACTGGTATTGATGTTAAAATAGTTGAACCATAATTTTCAATTTTTACAACTACATGTGCTTGAACACCTACAGGAAATCCACCAACTACGGGAGATATAATTGCAGATACACCAGCATCGCCACCCGTTGAAGAAGTGATGCAAAAATCATCAATAGAAAATCCTTCAATTTGAACAGAAGCATCGGAAGTAAATACGAAACGGAATTGAACTAATGTAGGACTTAATAAAATCCCATTAGTACAACATAATTTATAAGAAGCATTTCTCCAGATACCAGTTGTATTTCCTGCCCAAGCATTTTGGGTACTAGAGAAGATTGAGGCTTTCGAATACCAGTTTGTTCCGCATGGATCAGTACCTGCTAAGTTTGGAGCGCCTGTTGAACCACCTGTTCCAAGTAGGTTCCAAGTAGCACCACCATCAGTAGAATAATCTAACCGTGTTCCATCAAAGCTTGATTCTGTATTAAAATTGTACGAGAAAGAAAGTTTACCGTTTGAAATGGCGCTAAAATCGAAATAAGGTGAATATAATTCTGCATCTGCATTAGGACCATACGTTGAAGATAAATTAATATCCCACGCATTAACTCCTGAATGTGCTGTGTTTAAATTAGCATGTGCGGGAGTTCCTAGTAACCAATCTGAACCTGAAGCACCATTATTTACAGGATTCCATCCGTTTACGTTTGCATTTTCAAAGTTATCACAAAATGTAGGAGTAATTGTTGGAACACCAACATACGTACTGCATAAAGTATCATTTGAATGATCTCCATCACCAGCTAGATCGGTCCATGTACATATTGTAAATGAACCAGAAGGAACCACAAAATTTGGCAGTATTACGTTACTTGTTGAATTTACGGCAACAACAGTTCCAGTATACGGTACAGATGAAGTACCTAATGTTGTAATAGAATAACCAATATTAAAAGTGGTTTGAGGATCAGTTCCAAAGTTTTCAACTACTACTGAAAACGGACTTGAAGAACCTGCTGCTTGTCCTGCATTTGGAATTGGTTGAAGATAAGTGGTAACACCAAGATCATTAGCTGGAGGAACAAGGATGCAAAGATCATCGATAAGGAAACCTTCCACTGTTCCAAAAGCATCCGAATTAAATGCGAAACGGAACTGAACTCCTGTTGGATCATTTGGTAAGCCCGCTACTGATCCTAATTTATAAGATGATTTTGCCAACCGTTACTGTTTCCATTCCAAGCTGGAAGAGAAGATGAAGTAAGATTAGCAGTGTTGTACCAGTTATTTTGTACTTGCGAATTTCCGCCTGAGTTACCTAAAACCTGCCAAACTGGAGAGGCTGAATTTAAAGCATATTCAATACGTGCACCATCGTACTGCCCGAATGCATTTCCTTCTGTATTATAATTTAACCAAAAAGTTAGGTTAGCAACACTGATTAATGAGAAATCAAACACTGGAGAAAGAAGATAACTTTCATCACTAGAATTATAGGCGGTAGTTAAACCGATTCCCCACACATTAGATCCAGAATGTGCTGCATTAAGCGATCCATTTGCTGGAGTTCCTAAAGTCCATAAATCCCCAATACTTGTAGAATCCGCATGCCATACAGGAAAAGGATTGTCAAAAGAATCGCAATAAGGAATACGTACACCTGTGCTCGCTATAAATTGTTTACAGCCTGCTTGACCCGATGGAGGATAAAAAGAAACGTTATTACATCCTGAACCATCAGTAGCTTGAATCCACCAGCAAATGGTGTCTCCATCACTAAATGGATTCCCGTTGTCGCTAATAGTTCCGAAATAATGACCTACACCTGAACCAGAAGCATCAAACATTCCAAAACCTGGTTGAAATTCCTGTACTGGTCCACCGTTTATCATCCAAAATAATTGCGCATTGCCTTGAGGAACACCAGATGCATCTAAGATATCTGCATCAATATCCACAGGATTTACTGAATAAATTGTTCCACTTAAATTTGGTGTTATTACCCCAAAAGTTGGCGCGTTTAATTCGCAAGTAGCCAATTGAACATTTAAATCATCGATATTCCAACCGTAACGTGCTGCGCCAATATTTTGTACATCTAATGACTTAAATCTGATTCGAATATCTGGTTGAAAAGCAGCTAATTGAGAAATATCAAATGTTTCCGTTTGCCACCATGAATTTGTTGGTGTTGTGACATTACCTGGATCCCAGGTTAAGCCATAAGAGCTTTCAGAAAAACTTTCATTCGCTTGGAAAGAAGGACTATTTCCTAAATAAATACAATTTTGATTACTTATACCGTGGTCATATAGTTTGACCCACGTGATGCCACCGTCCACAGAAACTTCGATTTTTGCTGAATCAACAAATTCTATTTTACAGATTTGTTTGAAGCTTAATACAACAAAAGCTTTTCCAGTTGCATCAATTGTATTGGCTGGAGTTTCTAAACTCGTATAGGAGTTTAAAGTATACTGCCCGCGGTAGCTATTTGGAGCGGAGGTTGATAGTGTGTTATCAATGGTCCATGTTCCTGGTCCGCTATTAACCATGTTGACCGTACCCCCGTCAAAATTCTCAGAGAATTGGGCATTCACCGTGGAATAACTGACAAACAGGAATAGCGCTAGTAATAATTTTTTCATAGGAATTGGTTTGTGTTGTCGGTAGCAAATTTGTAAATGATGTAATCGTTAGGTAAATAGTATGATCTTCAAAAATAGGAAATTATCTTTTTATCTCAGTAGAACTACGTTATATTTTTATGTAAATTTTCAACAATAGCAAATTATCACTTCATGAAGTGATAGACGCCGATTTTATCAATAAGGTTGCATAAAAAATTAGAACATAAATACACATGCTTTTTGTTAATAATCAAATAACTAAAGTTCCAGCCATGATTTATAGTAATTATCCGACATAATTTTCATTGCCTCCTCTGTTAACCAAAGTGGTCGGAAGGTATCAATCATCACGGCAAGTTCTTGAGTTTCTTTTTTACCAATACTTTTTTCAACAGTTCCAGGATGCGGGCCATGGGGTATTCCTGATGGATGCAAGGTGAGCATTCCTTTGGTAACATGTTTTCTACTCATAAAGTCGCCATCAACATAATACAATAACTCATCCGAATCAACATTACTATGATTATAAGGAGCCGGTATAGCAAGCGGGTGATAATCGAATAGCCTAGGGACAAATGAACAGATTACGTAATTATTTGCTTCAAAAGTTTGATGTACTGGAGGTGGTTGATGCACTCTACCAGTGATGGGTTCAAAATCATGAATGCTTAATGCATACGGATAAAGATTTCCATCCCATCCAATAGCATCAAAGGGATGTGTTGCATAGATATAAGGATATACAATTCCTTGTTTTTTGATCATCACTCTGAAATCACCTACTTCATCGTGTGTTTCTAAATTTTGAGGCTTACGAATATCACGTTCACAAAAAGGTGAATGTTCTTCTAGCTGACCATACGCATTGCGATAACGTTTAGGCGTTTCAATAGCAGTAAATGAATCCACAATCAGCAATCGATTATCTTCATCATTAAAATGCAATTGAAAAATGGTACCTCTAGGAATCACTAAATAATCGCCATAACTAAATTCAATATTCCCATAAATAGATTTTAATACACCACTCCCTTTATGAACGAAAATCATTTCATCGGCATCGGCATTTTTTAAAAAATAATCACTTATTGATTTGCGAGGAGCAGCCAATGAAATTTGTAAATCATTGTTAACAAGTATGGCTTTTTTACTATCGATGTAATCATCCTCTGGTAAGATATTAAATCCTTCAAAACTCTGATGACGCAAAAAACGCTGAAACGTAATTTTAGGTTCACGCGAAAACGGTTCGCCAACAGCTTTTACTAAAGTTGGAGGGTGGCAGTGATAAACCAGCGAATACACATTGGAAAAACCATGTGTTGATACTAACTCTTCTGCATATAGAGTCCCATCAGGTTTACGAAACTGCGTATGCCGTTTATGAGGGAATTGTCCTTGGGAGTGATATTGGGGCATGGAACTTTTTTCTTTTCTTATCAACAAATAACGACAACTTTTCAAAGCGAACCTCTGCAAATTTAACCAATGGTTACCTTTGTAGCCAAATCAATTACAAATGAAATTCGTCAGTTATCAAAAAGATGGGCAAGAATGCCTTGGTTTATACTTGAATGAACGCATTTATAATCTTCAAAGTTCGGCAAAAACTTTTGGATTAAATGCATCATCTACCATGAAAGAATTATTGGATGGCGAAGAAAAGGAAATGGATCAAGCTCGGAAAGTGGAGGAGAAGTTGAAGTTAACTTCTGATATTGAAGGTTTGCATTGGCAGGATGTGCAAATCCTTGCTCCTGTAACGCATCCTACTTCTTGCCGTGATGGATATGCCTTTCGTCAGCACGTTGCGGCGGCACGACGTAACCGAAGAGTTGAGATGATTCCAGAATTTGATGATTATCCAATTTTCTATTTCACCAATCACAATGCAATTCAAGGTCCGGGGGAAATATGGTGCATGAAGGATCATTTCAAACAATTGGATTTCGAGCTGGAGGTTTCTGTAGTGATTGGAAAAAAAGGACGAAACATTAAAGCGCAAGACGCTGATCAATACATTGCTGGATATATGATCATGAATGATATTAGCGCCCGACAATTACAGATGGAAGAGATGAAGTTAAATCTAGGTCCTGCAAAGGGGAAAGATTTTTCAACTGTTATTGGACCATGGCTCGTAACACCCGATGAATTGGAGGCTTATAAAATTGCTCCAAAAGAAAACCATACTGGCAATAATTATAATTTGAAAATGGTATGCCGAGTGAATGGTGTGGAGGTTAGTGCTGGAAACATGGGAGATATGGATTGGACTTTTGCTGAAATTATCGAACGTTGTGCTTACGGTGTAGATATTTTCCCTGGCGATGTAATTGGTTCCGGAACTGTTGGAACAGGATGTTTTTTGGAATTAAATGGAACTGGAAAATTGAACGATGCCAATTATCCCGTGCAATGGTTACAAGAGGGAGATGTAGTGGAAATGACCGTTGATGGTTTAGGATGTTTAACTAATTCTATCCGTAAAGTAGATTCAGATTTTTCGATACTGGATTTGAAGAAAGGAGATCATTAATTCAGAATGCAGAATTGAAAAAAAATAATTCTGAATTCTGAAATCTGAATTGAACGTCAGAGCTTACAACCTTACGGGGTTGCGAAAGTCTGACTCTCAACCAGAAAAGCTAACCAAAGTTTTTTTCCTTTTTTCACAGGATCTTAGATAAAGATGTCAGTCTGGGGTAGCCTTACGGGGCTACCCCCTTACTGACAATCAACCTAAAAACACCAAAACCATGTGATATGCCTTACAGGGCAATAGGATTTGCCTTACGGGGCAATTTATTTTAAGAGTAGAATAGGAGGTCAGGGCCAGGGTAACCTTACGGGGTTACCCCTCAACTGACATCAACCTAAAACCATCCCCCTTTCGGAGGTCACCCTATCTTAATTCGATGTTTATTTAAAGAACGATAGCACTTCCGATATTCCCTTTGTGCTTATGTTAAATTTAAACGCCTCGCACTACTTTAGGTTCCCCTTTTTTATAAAAACATTACATCTGTAAATCAAATGCTTGTGAATAAAGAGGAGCAATTCATTTTCTCCTCTGAAAAATTTATGCTCATTAAAGATATTTTTAGTAAAACAATCATTTTTAGCTGTAAGATTTTAATCATAATGTGCTAAAACAATCCTTCAAAGGAACTGTTTTAGCTTCAGCATATTTGTATTCCGTAACTTTGAAGGATTAATACACCATGAAAGATTCACAAACAGAAATTCCGGTTCTAAATACTATCGAAGAAGCCCTTGAAGATCTACGCCAAGGCAAAATAATTATTGTTGTTGATGATGCCGATAGGGAAAACGAAGGAGATTTTTTAATGGCTTCTCAGTATGCCACTCCAGAGTCTGTTAATTTTATGGCGACACATGGAAGAGGATTAATTTGTGTTGCCATCACCGAAGAACGCTGCAACGAGCTGAATCTAGAAATGATGGTGAATAATAATACCTCATCACACGAAACTGCCTTTACTGTTTCTGTTGATTTGCTTGGTCATGGTTGTACAACTGGTATTTCTGCCTCTGACCGATCAAAAACAATTAAAGCTCTTATTAACTCCGACACTAAACCAGAAGATCTTGGTCGCCCAGGACATATTTTCCCGCTTCGAGCAAAAAAGGGTGGGGTTCTCAGAAGAGCAGGCCATACAGAAGCTTGCGTAGATCTTTCACGATTAGCAGGACTAAAGCCATCAGGAGCTATTGTTGAAATAATGAACGAAGATGGTTCCATGGCGCGTCTTCCTCAATTGATGATCATAGCTGAACGTTTCGGATTGAAAATAATTTCTATTGAAGATTTGATCAAATATCGACTCAATAAAGAATCATTAATTGAGCGCCAAGTGGAGGTAAAGATGCCAACACTATGGGGAAATTTCGAATTAGTCGCATTTAAACAAATTACTACTGGGCAGGAACATCTCGCACTGGTAAAAGGAACATGGGATAAAGATGAACCGATACTTGTTCGCGTACATTCCTCTTGTTTAACGGGCGATATTTTTGGTTCTTGTCGTTGTGATTGCGGCCCGCAGTTGCATAAGGCGATGGAAACAATAGAGAAAGAAGGAAAGGGCGTTATCGTATACATGAATCAGGAAGGTCGTGGTATTGGACTATTAAATAAGTTAAAAGCATATAAACTTCAAGAGCAAGGGTTAGATACCGTGGAGGCGAATCTTCAATTGGGCTTTGATATGGATGAACGAGATTATGGCGTTGGTGCACAAATTCTTCGTGATTTAGGCGTTTGTAAAATGCGGTTGATGACCAATAATCCTACAAAACGTGCAGGGTTAATTGGTTATGGATTAGAGGTAGTTGAACGAATTCCTATTGAAATTCATTCCAATCAACACAATGAATTTTATTTGCGTACTAAACGTGATAAAATGGGACATACCATTAAAATTGAGGATTAATATATGTAAAATGATATACTCTTTTTGATAAAGAAATAAGAGGATAAACAATCCAAAATAATCCTTTAGGCT
The DNA here is from genome assembly GCA_025352785.1 of Bacteroidota bacterium. Lineage (GTDB taxonomy): Bacteria > Bacteroidota > Bacteroidia > AKYH767-A > OLB10 > JANXSD01. The sequence goes on along the minus strand of JANXSD010000112.1, from coordinate 49,864 downwards.
TCTGTCTTTTCTTGGTATATTTGCGAGCTATAAGGAGATGGATTTTTCGTCCATTTCAATTAATAATAATTTCTAAATTTTAAAATGACGCTTATAAAATCTATATCTGGAATTCGCGGAACTATCGGCGGAAAACCAGGTGATTCATTAACGCCAGTTGATATAGTAAAATTTACTTCTGCATATTCAACATGGCTCATCAAACGTAATCCCGATAAAAAATGCAAGGTAGTTGTTGGACGCGATGCTCGTATTTCGGGCACCATGGTGAATAGTTTAGTTACTGGAACGCTTTGTAGTTTAGGAATTGATGTTGTGGATACGGGTTTATCCACCACGCCAACTGTTGAGATGGCTGTTACTTTTGAGCAAGCGCAAGGTGGAATTATCCTTACAGCAAGTCATAATCCTAAGCAATGGAATGCTTTAAAATTGCTTAATGAAAAAGGTGAATTTGTTTCGGCAACGGATGGCGAAGAAATTTTGCGTTTAGCAGAGAGCGGTGAAATCGTTTATACGGATGTCAATAAATTAGGTCAAGTAACATTCGACAATCAAAGTATGGCTCGTCATATTGAGGCGATACTTGCTTTACCGATGGTTGATAAAAAGGCAATCGCTGCGAAGAATTTTAAAATCGCAATTGATTGTGTGAATTCAACGGGAGGCATTGCTGTTCCTGCTTTGTTAAATGCATTAGGTGTGAAAGATATTGTTGAATTGTATTGTCAACCCAATGGCAATTTCCCACACAACCCTGAACCATTACCAGAAAATTTAACAGAGATTTCTAAAGTAGTACTTAAGAAAAAAGCGCATTTAGGAATTGTTGTTGATCCAGATGTTGATCGTTTAGCAATTGTTTGTGAAGATGGTGAGATGTTCGGAGAAGAATATACATTAGTTGCTGTTGCTGATTATGTTTTAAAAAATAAAAAAGGCAATACAGTTTCCAATCTTTCTTCTACAAGAGCTTTACGCGATGTTACAGAAAAAGCTGGCGCAACTTATCATGCTTCAGCAGTTGGCGAAGTGAATGTGGTGGAAATGATGAAAGCAAATAATGCTGTGATTGGTGGTGAAGGTAACGGTGGAGTAATTTTACCAGAGTTACATTATGGTCGTGATGCCTTAGTTGGTATTGCATTGTTTTTAACACACCTTGCTAAGTTTGGAAAAAGTTGTTCGATGCTTCGTGCTTCCTATCCTGATTATTTTATTTCAAAAAACAAAATTGAATTAACTCCTGATATTGATGTTGATGAAATTCTTGAAAGCATCAAAAATAAATACAGCAAACAACCAGTAAATGTTGTTGATGGAGTGAAAATAGAATTTGATAATGAGTGGGTACATTTGCGTAGATCCAATACGGAACCTATCATCCGTATTTATTCTGAAAGTCAATCGATGACAACAGCGAATAATCTTGCTTTAAAAATTATCTCCGATATTAAAGACATCCTCTCAAAGATGATGGCTAAAGCATAAGTTAAATTATTTAAAAAAAAATTTGGGGATGAAAATCTATCTTGATAATGCAGCTACTACAGCTATACATCCTGAAGTGGTAGAAACGATGATACCAATGATGCGTAATCAATTTGGTAATCCTTCTTCCATTCATGCTTTTGGTCGTGAGGTTCGTTCTGCTCTTGAAACTGCCCGTAAAAAAGTAGCACAATTACTCAAAACAACCCCATCGGAATTATTTTTTACTTCTGGAGGTACAGAAGCAAACAATATGGCATTGCGATGTTGTATTCATGATTTAGGTATTAAGCATGCAATCACATCTCCGCTTGAGCATCATGCAGTTTTGCATACACTTGAAGATCTCGCTCATCGTGGGGAAATAAAATTAAGTTTAGTAAAAGTAGATGCGCAAGGTCACGTTGATTTAGCAGATCTTGAACAACTTTTAAAAGATAATGATCGCACCTTAGTATCGTTAATGCATGCGAACAATGAAATAGGAACTTTATTGCCACTACAACAAGTTGGTGAAATATGTAGAAAGTATGATGCCATTTTTCATTCAGATACCGTTCAAACGATGGGTCATTTTACGCATGATCTTTCAACACTTCCTATTGATTTTATTACTTGTGCCGCACATAAATTTCACGGACCCAAAGGCGTTGGATTTTTATACATCAACAACCGAATTAAAATCAAACCTTTCATTACAGGTGGCGCACAAGAACGTAATATGCGTGGAGGTACAGAAAATGTTTACGGAATTGTTGGTCTGGCTAAAGCATTAGAAATAGCTTACGAAAACATTGATCAGGATCTTCAATACATCAAAGGTTTGAAGATATACATGCATGACCGTTTAGTAAGTGAAATTCCTGGAATAGATTTTAATGGTGACGTGAGTGACAATAGTTTGTATACTGTTTTAAATGTTTCCTTTCCGCCAACTGATATTTCTGAAATGTTATTATTCAATTTAGATATTGCTGGCATTGCTTGTTCAGCAGGAAGTGCGTGTACATCGGGAACAAATGTGGGCTCGCATGTTTTAACTGGAATACAATCTAGTCCTGATCGTCCTGCAATACGATTTTCGTTTAGCAGATACAATACAAAAGAGGAGTTGGATTATTGCATTGAAAAACTGAAAGAGTTATTTCTTGTGAATGTTTAATAAAATTATAAATCATAACAAAGGCAACCTATCGGTTGCCTTTGTTATTTAGTTTCGATTCGGGAAATCATTAAAGAGATCTGCCATATACGTTGCTAAATTTATTTTTTCAGCAAGCATTTTATTTTGTCGCTGCATCCATGTTGATTTTAAATCAACATCAAGAAGTAGTTCATTGAGTTTATGAAATAATCCAATTACATTATTTGTTCGAATTCCAAATGTTAATCCATAGCGATGTTCGAGCTCTTCAAGATATCCTATTTCACCAACGAAATCATTGAAGCGTATTGCTGGTGTTCCCAGAACAGCTGCTTCGGCAGCCATCGTCTGACTATCGCCAATGTATATATCAGCAAATGCCATTGCATGATGGATATGTAAAGGATTTATGGCAATGCGATAAGGTTCTAATTCCTTTTCTAACTCCCGTTCAGAGGTAATATAAACTCTTCCTCTTGGTGAAAGTAATTCAATAATTTTTTTTGCGATCTCTAAATTTATTCCTGAACGACCAGCATCATGATGTGCTGTAAGCTTTGCAAATCGAAGAATAAAATAATGTTCTTCTTGAATATATTTTCTTACAATGGATAAATCAGGAGTAAAATGATTGGGATGCAAATAGGCTAATTCGTGATAGCTTTCGTAGCCTATTTTTTTCGATTCCCATTTCCCACAATCACAACAATTAGGTGCTAGAACAGCAGAAGCAAATGGATAAGCGAGTTTTGCAAAGAGTGGAACGATTGCAGCATCATCTTCATTTACCACAATTGATGGGATGTTTAATAGTTTTCCTATATGTGTTATTTCTGCGGATGTTCCAATCATTAAATCGGGCTTGAAACTTTTGGCTATTTTAAAAAATTCCACGTCGCGTTTAAGTAACGACCAAGCAATTTCAAACTTACTATCCCCACGACCTTTGGGATTAATATTTGTGTATTCCCATCCGAAATTACGAAGTAATTCTTCGAGTATATCTTTTTTCTTAATCACTATTTCTACTTCATGATTTTGATCGCGAAGAATGGAAATCGTATTCCTGAAAAGATGAAAATGCGCAGGATGTCCCATGTAAATCAGGAATCTTTTCATGATGATTTTTGTTCTGGTTGAATTATTTCTGCAAGTGCTAAAAACATCCATGCTTGACTCCAGCGCATAAATGAAATTTTGTTGATGTGAAATCTCATTTTCTTGTAATAGAAAAATCCATCATAAGGATCTTGCATGTTTTCTATGGTCCATGCAGCAATTGTTTTTCCGAAAATCGCATAAGCAGGAGCAAATTTCGACATCCTTGTAAGAGTGATGATACCTTGTGCTTGATGGTGAATATCGGTAGGGTATTTTGACGGTAATCTCCAATAAGAACGACCTTTTTTACTAAATTGTTTGTGCACGTAAAAGTCAACTCCTGATTGCAATGATTTGGTGATGATAGCGTCAGAATAATTTAATAGCAACGTAATATTCCAAATTGATTCAAGAATAAATCCTTGATGAAAATCAGTTTGTTTGCGTTCTTTTGCAGTCTTTACATTTAAACTATAACCCCAATGTCCATCTGAATGTTGATGGTTAACCACAAAGCGAACAGCTTCCAATGCGAGATGTTTGTATTTGGGATCAGGATCTAAATTATAAAGTATTGCCAATGTTTCGGCTGCTAGTAATGATGCATTGTAACAACAATCGGGCATTGATGTGCTGTAACTGATGCATACGCCATCTTGCGTAACTGTATGTGGTAAATCTTTTAAAATGAAAGGTGCAATCGAAAGTAATAATTCTTTTATTTCTTCTTTATTACTAACTTTATAATAAGCATATAATCCTTTTGCAATAAATGCTGTAACAACTATTGTAGGGGCAAAAGGTTTTAAATATTTTACAGGACTAGCCCATCCGAAATTATAACCCCAACAAGTTCCGTTATATCCAGTAGTTCTTTTTTCTAAAATCAGATTGTAAAGTTCTTCTAGTTGTTTCTTGTAATTACGTTCTGGAAATTTTTGCTCAAGAATAGCATAAGAATGCAACAACAATCCAAGACCTTTCGGATTATAATCTTTTTTTATTCCGATTAATTTTCGAATATTAAATGGATTTCGTTTTTGGATTTGTGTTGCAATGATTGGTCCCCATTTACCGAGACGGTGAAATGGAATCGTGCTCGTTAATGTATCATAAGGATCGAAACCTTTGAATCCTTCAGCTTCAATATAGTTTTGTAATACTTCTAACGATTGATGAATGTATTTTTGTTTTAATGGATCACTCATATTAAGAAATAATAATATTCAATCCGTTATTACGAATAGATTCTATCGCTTTAAAAGTAACGAACATACTTTCATATAATTCTTCAAAAGAAATAGGAGCTGGTCCTCCTTTGCTAATTGCATTTATGAATGCGTCTAACTCTGCTTTGTGGCCCTTATCTTGTGATGATTGCTTATAAATCTTTTTGGTTTTACCATGTATAGTTAATATTTTGAAATCATCTAATTGAGAAACAGTTCCAGAGTTAAATACTTCTAGATATTCTTTTGAAAGTTCTTTATTCCCATTGGCAAAATAAGAGATATTAGCGATACTTCCGTTCTCAAATTGCAATTGGATGATAACAGTATCTTCTGTATTTGCCGCTGATTTCATCGCTGTCGCTGATATACTTCGTATAGGTGATCCTGTAAGATGTCTGCAAAGATCAATGAAGTGGCAAACTTCACCGATGATTCTTCCGCCACCAATTTTTGGATCCTGTGTCCAATGATCAGGAGCAATTATTCCTGCATTGATTCGATAATTTATTGCAATCGGAAGATCATTATTTAATGCGCTTTTTATTTTGTTAATCAATGGAGCAAATCGTCTGTTGAAACCAATCATTAAAATTTTTCCAGATGATAACCAAGCATTTTTTATTTCTTCCAACTCCGATTCATTCATACAAAGTGGTTTCTCAACAAAAACATTTTTCTGGTTTTGCAAAGCCTTCAATACATATTCAAAGTGTGAATTATGACGCGTAACGATAAATACCGTATTTACTTTTTCATCTTTAAAGATCTCTTCTGTATTATCAGTACAATAATTAAAATGATATTTATCGGCAATATATCTTGCATTATTAGGACGAGCAGTACTTATTCCTATAAATTTTACTTTCGTTTGTAAATTTGGAAGTAACATATTTTGAGCGAATGAACCTGCCCCAATAAATGCTAATGTTGGTTCTGCTGGTGATATAGTTGGATTGGATAATTGAACTCGTTTTTTTAATTCTTTTGACACCTCATATTTCAAAAGTATTCCTGAATACGATTCTGTTTTGTCGAGAATCATTTGATATGCTTTTGGTGCATCCTGAAAAGTAAATTCATGCGAAATAATTTTGTTTAAGTCGAGCGTTCCATTGCTAACAAGATCTGCGAAAGCTTGCATGTTACGATTTTCTGTCCAACGAATATAACCGATTGGATAGTCAATTCCTTTCTCTTCGTAATCGTTATCATATCTGCCAGGGCCATATGAGCAAGACATACGAAGATCTAATTCTTTATTATAATAATTTTTACGACTAAATCCTGTTGGTACAGATCCAACGATAATTACTTTCCCTTTTTGTCGTGCTAATTTTCCCGCAAGTTCGATTGGATCATTTGAGTTAGTACTTGCTGTGATGATGATTGCGTCTGCACCAAATCCATTTGTTAGAAAAGAAACTTGATCATCTAAATTTTCATTTTTACGATCAATGGCGAGATCAGCGCCTAACTCTTTTGCTTTACTAACTTGATTGGGATCAATATCAATTGCGATCACCTTTATGCCTGAAGCTTTAAGTAAAAGAATTGTAAGTTGACCAACTAATCCTAATCCAATAACGGCACAACTTTCGCCCAAACGCACATCCGCTTGACGAATACCTTGTAATGCAATTGCACCAACTGTTGTAAATGCTGCATGGCGTAAATTAGTATCAGCATTTAATTTTACGCATAAATTAATAGGCACTGCCACTACTTCCGCATGTACTGCTGATCCTCCTCCGCAGGCAACTAAATCACCGCAATGAATGCCACGAACATCGTTTGCTATTGCTATTACTTCACCCGCACAACTGTATCCTAATGATGATGGAGCATCTAATTTATTCATCACCATTTTATAAGTCTCCATCCAGCCATTCGTTTTTGCGGATTGAATTACTTTTTTAACCTCTTCGCTACGTGCTCTTGCCTTTGCGATATATCCCAATCGAGCATCTTTCACAGTTTTCCCTTCAGTGCCTGCACTGATCAATGAAAAATGGTTACGTACAAGAATTTGACCTGGCATTAAAGCAGGAAATGGAACCTCTAACAATTGCATGGCTCCATCTTTTAAATTCTGTGTAAGTTGATGCATAAATATTATTGTGATATTACAATATTAAATATTCTTGATAGATTTTTTACCATTACATTTTCCGTAAAATTGTTTTCATAACTTTTACGACTTGCAGCGCCCATTCGTTGCCTTAATTCTTGGTTATCGATAAAAATAGCCATTTTCTCCGCAATACTTTGTGGATTAGCAGAAGCAACTATAAATCCATTTTTGCCATTTTCAACCGATTCTATTATTGCTCCTTGATTGGTGCTTATTATTGGTAAACTGGCAGCCATCGCTTCAATAATTACCCATGGATGCCCTTCCGGTTCTCTGGGAGGAAATACGAAGATATCAGCATTACTTAATTCTTGCAATTTATTTTTACTTAATTCAGGAGGTGTAAAGTGAACTGGCAATTTGCTATCATCAATAATTCTTAAACACTTTTGTTTTATATTTTCTTTTCGCCAACCTCCAATAACTTCCAATTCAAATTTATTGGCATGTGATTTTTGTAATAGTACAATCGCATCAATTACATCTTCAATTCCTTTTGATGATTGAAGATTTCCAAGATAAAGTATTCGGACGATATTGCTTTCTCTTGTTCTTGGTGGAATAGTATAATTACTTCCATTTGGCGCTACAAAAATTTTATCTTCTTCATATAGATTTTTAAAAATTGGTCGCAGGTTTTGACCTAAAACAATTATTCCATTAGTCGTATTCAAACATAAGCGGACATACCATTGATTTAATTTGTTGGTTTTAAACAACCAATTTCTAAAATCACTACCTCTAAGATGTAATAATGTCTTCCGTTTATAAAACTTTGCAATCAAAATAAAAATTGAATCTTTTATAAATCCAATTGTGCTTTGGCTAATTGGTATTAAAACCAAATCTGGTTGATGCGTTTTAATTTTTTCAATTAACCCTTTCCAAATGTGATAATAATTTTTTATTTTATCAAAACTCCATTTACCTATATCTTTTAAATCAGCATTTACTTTTGTATCTACATGAATTAATTCATAATGTTCTTGCAAGCCTGATTTCAGCAGTATCTCAGTGGCGATAGAAGGTCCCATGTACGGTGGTGGGACTTTACCTAAAATAAGAATAACTTTACGCTTCATTAATTGATGTATTGTCTTTCTTTCGGTAGTAATGCGTATGAAAAAATTGGATAAGTAAAGTAGAGTAGAGGTGCATACAAAGTGGGGATAGTACTTACCGACCATAATACAAGTGCGCTAACACTTGCGGCTAATAGAAATTTTTCGGGTATACGTAATTCAAAATAATTTGACGCAATGAAAAAGATCGATAGCAGATAGAATCCTAATCCGATGAATCCACTAAGAAAAAGAAGACGAATATAATCGCTATGCATTCCAGCGCTTATCATCGCATCAGTTTCCGGGAAATTCGAAGTTGTTACACCAATAAAGTGATTGATAGCAGGCATTTGTTCCCATATTTCAATATATTTTTCCCATCTATTCACTCTACCATTTAATGCTTGTTGGGAATCACGTTCACCTTTTGCTACTAAAATTTCTTTATTAATTAATGGTTGAATTTCTGCGATGTAAATATCTTCAGCAAAAAATGGTAGGATCACAATCATTAATGCAAATACCATTGCTATTCCTTTGACATTTTTTAAGTTGTGAAGCATAAAAAGAACAAAGCAGAATATCGCAACAGCCCAAGTTGATACATGTTTAATTCTTGTTAAGCCATATAAAACGAAAACCAATGTCATGATAAGATAGATTGGTTTTATTTTAATTTTAATTCCTTTTTCATAAATCGATCGTAAGTACATATATCCCATTGCAATTAAAAACGCTGCGAGATAAATTGCGTAATTCATAATATCTGCATATTCACCTCTGATACGTGACCCTCCTCCTCGACCTGCACTTAAGTAATCGATACCAATTGGATTGATAATTGATTCATAAAGTAGCATAAAAAATGGGTAAGCACAAGCAAACATAAATGCTGTTATAAGACCAAGCATATCTTGCCGTGATTGAACAAACCTTCGGCAATAGAAATAGAGTATAAAGGGAGTGCAATATTTTATTAAGTCACCAAATGCGACAATTGAGATATCAATAAAGTAAAATATTAAACAATTAAATGCTACAAAGATTGCCCAAATAGACATTGGTATATCTTGAAATGTTTTATTTTTTCTAGGAAATTTATGCGAAAAGAAACTGCCAACTACTAATAGTGGGGTTAAAACACCAACGATGTATAATGGGCTTGCTAATGCAGATGCTTCTTTTAATCCATAAAAACTATCGATTATTGGGCGTAATAATACTAGAATTACAAACCACTTTCGTGATATGTGTAAACTCTTGTACCATTTAACCCAATCTTTAATTTTCATATTATTTTATTCTGCCAATTTCATGGCATTGATAAATCCTTTTGCTGATGTTATTAGATTGGCATTTGTACGTATAAACTCCTCAGCTTGTTCCCCCATTTTCTCAACCAATTCTGGATGGTCAATGATACTGATCATCTTTGCAGCAATATCGTTTTTATCCTTAAAATCAACACAAAAACCGTTGATCCCATTTTGAATGAGATCGTACGTGGCACCCGCATTTGTAGAAGATAGACAGGGTACTCCCGCTGCCATAGCTTCATTTAATACTAGTCCCCAAATGTCGAAATCTGTTTGGAATAAAAGAGCATTACTTTTTGCAAAGAAAGCAGGTATTTCCTCTTTTTGTTTAAAACCGTGAAACTTTACGATGGAAGTAAGATTATTTTCTGAAACATATTTCTCAAGTTCAGCTTTGGCTGAGCCTTCTCCAATAATATCAAGTTGGAAGTTTGCTCTACTTTTTGAAACTATATTAATCGTTTCGAGTAAAAGCAACACATTTTTTCTTGGCACCAAATAACCTAGATATGTAAAAGTTATTGGCTTATTTATTTTTATATTTTCATTTCTTAATTTTAAAGTTTCAGAACGAAAAAAATCAGTATCAACAGTATTGATGGCAATAGTGATTTTGTTTTCTGATACTCCGTTTATCTGAAGGTATTTTTTTGCTTTCGAACCATAAACCACAAAGGCACTGGCAAATGAACATAATAATTTTCGTTGAAGTGTACGTAAGATATTAGAATTTCTATTTTCTTTTTCTATAGATCCTGACCAAATAATATATTTTGTTCCAGTAAATATTCGCCAAATAAATACCATCATTGTTGCAGAAGAAAATCCTGATACTATTATTTTATTTGGTTTTTCTTTTCGCAATAAGGTCCAGAGTCCTTTATATAAAAAATACGTCTTCTCAGAATCTTTTGATGAACTTATTGTGGCGCCATTAAGAATAACATGTTCAAAGTTAAATTCGTTTGATGATAATTTAAAATATCTCCTACTGTATCCTGCTGAGGCAAATACTACTTTTAATTGTAACTGCTCTTTCTTCATTTGTTCATTCAAAACATTGAATAATGGAACCCTATAAGGATTGGGAATATTAGTTATCAGCAGTATTTTTTTCATTTTATGCAGACATCCATTTCTTAAACCAGGCAATAAGGAAATAGATTGTCCATAAGTTATTGGCGTATTGCGTATTTCCTTTTCTAATCTCTTCGATATTTTTTCGTAAGCCAGATTCATTAAAGATCCCAGTGTTACTACAAAATTCATGTAAATTACTTTCTACATATTCGAGCATGATATCACCTGACCATTCACGTAATGGAACACAAAAACCCATTTTTTTTCTGTACAATATTTCGTTTGGAAGAATACGTTCTAACGATTTCTTAAGAATATATTTTGGTTCTCCTTTTTCAATTTTAAATTTTGATGGAATAGATAGCGCTAAGTTTACCATGTGGTAATCTAAAAATGGATTTCTAATTTCAATACCATGACTCATTCCTATACGATCCATACGGTAGAGGTATTTCCAAGGGATTTGTTGTTTAAATCCAAGATAACACATCCAGTCTAAATCACCAAGCCATGAATTTTCTTTTTGTAATTCACTAAATTGCGTTCTTACCTTTTTAATGATTGAATAGGAGTCGGTATTTTTTAATTTTAATGACCATTCATTCGTTAAGAAACTTCGTTTCGTATGTTCTTTAAAAGATTTTGCTCCACCCCAAAAAAATTCTTGATCATGAGCAGCTCTTTGTAATATTTCAGCATTGACCGATTCATTTTGTTCAGCACTTGCAAGTGAGGCAATACCTCTTTTTATAAAAGACGGTAGTAATTGATAACGATGATACCAAGGGTATAGCTTTTCGTATTTCATCCAACCGCGGTAACCTGCAAAAAGTTCATCAGCACCATCACCAGTTTGAACTACGATAGTGCCATTTTGTTTTGCTAATTGTGAGATGAAATATATGGGTATGCAAGTAGAGTCGGCCATAGGCTCATCAAAAATATCGACTATTCTTGGTAGAAACTCTGCTATATCATTCGGGCTTACAATTTTTTCAAAATGTTCGGTATTAAATTTTTTTGAAATTTGTTGCGCATAAATTCTTTCATCATAATCTGGCTGACCTTCAAATCCTACTGAATATGTTTTGATGGTAGATGTACTTTTTGCTCGCATCAATGCAACAACTGCACTTGAATCAACACCACCGCTTAGAAATGCACCTACTGGTACATCGGATACCATTCTATAATCAACAGCTTTTGTTAGCTCATCAAATACTTTATCACTCAATTGACTTTCGTTTAGTTGTCGATAATCAGAGTATTGTACATCCCAATATTTTCGGTGTTCTTTAATTCCAGTTCTATTTACCGTGAGTAAATATCCTGGTTCAAGTTTATTAATTCCAGCAAACATAGTTTGAGGGGCACTCAGTTGATTGAAAGTGAGAAAATGATATAGTGCCTCGTCATCCAATTTTGCTTTTATCCAAGGTAATGTAAGCAAAGATTTCACTTCCGAAGAAAAAGCAAAGATACCATTCATCGTAGTGTAGTAAAGTGGTTTTTTACCTGCGCGATCTTTTGCTAATTGTAATTCTTCTTTTTCTTTATTCCAAAATGAAAATGAAAACATTCCATTTAAATCTGTGAGCGTAGCATGTCCCTTTTTTGCATAGGAGTTTAATAAAACTTCTGTATCACTTCCAGATTTAAAATGATACTCCTTTAATTCTGACTTTAGGGATTTATAATTATAAATTTCGCCATTAAAAACGATTGCATTTCCTCTTTCATCTAGCATTGGTTGATGACCCGTAGATGATAGATCGATGATACTTAATCGTTGATGACCAAGGAAAATTCCTCGTTCTGCATCTGACCAAATCCCAGTATCATCAGGTCCACGGTGACGAATACAATAATTCATTTTACTGATGAGTTCATTTCCATCAGCAGGCATTCTTCCATTAAGTATAAATAAACCGTTAATTCCGCACATCGACTACCTCGTTGTAAATACTGTATAATTCCGACTCCATTTTATCGATACTAAATCTTACTGCAAAAGTTTTTCTCAACTGAATTTTTTCTTCTGTATTAAATAACTGAATTTCTTTTACCATTTTATCAAGTAATAATGCTAATTCACTTTCCGACTTAACTATTAATTCAGGTTCTACTTGATTTACTAATTCGGGAAGTCCGCCACCATCATTGAATACGACCACTGGCTTTCCTTGTTGATATGCTTCAATGGCAACCAATCCAAAAGCTTCATTTTGTGATGGAAACACACAAATATCGGAAATTTGAAGTATAGATTGTGAATCCATTATCCCCGTAAAGATGGTATCATTAGAAATACCTTTTTCTCTAGAAATATTTTTTAGTTCTTCTTTTAGCGGGCCGTCACCAACGATAATAAGTCTGGAATTGTTGCGATTAAAAAGTGAATATGCATGAAGTAATCTATCAATTCTTTTAACACTTGCTAATCTTCCAATAGTTGTGATTAAAATTTCATCCTTCGTACGTTTGAAATTATTATTGCTTAATGATATTTTCAAATCGGCACAACCATTATATACAACTTTATTTTTTACACTCTTTAATCCAAATCTTTTTAACGAGGTGTTTTTTGAAAATTCAGAATTGAAGGTGATAAAATTCACTTGCTTATTCAAGAAATTTTGTTGAAAATACCGAACAATATAATCTTTTATGGTCATCTCTCTTCCAAAAGCGAAATTCCCATGTTCTGTATAAATTATTTTTTTCTTACTTTTTACCGCAAGTTTAGCTAAAGAAGGATTGAAAGAATGAAAGTGAAGTAGGTCATATTCTTCAAAGGTTTTTTTGCAATTTAATAGTACATCTTTTCTGTTATCATTGCCCTTTATAAATCCTGACTCATGAATTTTAATTCCAAGAGTTTTTAATTGTGGTAATAATTCTCCTTCTGATTTCGCTATTAAAACACCAATTGTAAGATGATCATTTCTTAATTGAGCATTGCATAAGTTAATAACTACGCGACCAATTCCACCCATCGATGCTGACCATAAAATATGCAATACTTTAATTCTTGACATTATTTTAATTTCTTAGAGATGCTTACATATCCAATTGGACCATAGTTAAAACGCTTGTATAATTGTTTAAATAAAGGTAGCTGTTTCGTTGCTAAGTAAATTAATTGCGGGAATATTACTGTTATAAATAATAACGGATTATACCATTTATAAATTAGCTTTAAGTGTAGTGCTTTCGAGATGATATTCCAAAGTTTGAGTATCGGTTTTACTGAAAGAGTTATCGCAACACCAAAAGTATCTGAAACAGGTATTAATTCTTGAACAGTAAATCCCCCTTTCGTCAACTGATATTTTAATCCGTAAATAGTAAATCTGTTATGATCATAAATTCCATCCGCAATAGGAACGAGAAAGGGAACCGTTAACACTAAGATTCCGTTGGGTTTTAATAATCGCATAACCTCTTTAATTAAATCATTGGGTTCAACGATATCTTGAAGCACTTCAGTACATAAGATTACATCTACACTTTCGTCAGGTAAAGGAACATTCGTTGCGAAGCAATATATATCTATTTGTTTTTTAGGGAAAGGTGAATCTGCCAGATCGGCTCCAATAGTACGATCAAAATGAGGGGCATAACATTCATAATAGGGTCTTGCACCGCACCCAAGGTCGAGTAATACTTCTGCATGACCGAAATTATTGAAGAAATCGTCCATTAATTTCATTCTAATGCTGTTTTCAATTACTGCACCTGGGTTTTTGAATTCCATACTATATAATTTTTGCAGTGATGCTTGAAGTTAAGGTGCTAAAATTAGGTAAATAATTATCGTTATATCTTTTCATTTCACTCAAAAATTCAAATCGTTTCACAAGTATCTGTTCCTTACAGATATTTGTAAAGGGTACATAAAATTGGAAGCAGTTCAATTTGTTTTGCAGATTAATAAATTTTTTTCCTGCTAATGGCTCAAGTGTCGCTGGCAAAAGAAATCCCTTCCTAGTAAATCCGATGCTTGTTGAATTTTTAAGTATTATTTTTTTTGAGATATTTACGGATTGAGCTGTTGGTAGATATAATATTTCTTTTGAAAAGATCTCTTCAACAAATAGCTGATATGCTTTATCAAATCTAGAAACAAAATCTGATAATGTTTTATCATTGGGTGTTTCGTTAAACCAATTTCTTATCCAATAGTTTAATTCCTCTAACAAGGTGTTTAAAGGAATATTGGTGATATTTAAGAACGCCAAATCGTATTTAACACCTTTGATATGTTGTAATAGCGATCGTAATTTAATAACGCCATATTCCAATTGTACTTTAATATCAATATAATTCATTAGAATAAATTCTAATGCAATTTGCTTTTTCAATAATATTTCATCCTCACTTGATCTTTCTAAAATGTCTTTTGAAGTTTGATCTACTCCAATAACCAAATGGTGATCACTCCAAATATTATAATAATTATTTTGTGCAAAATGGCCCTCACTTAATGCCATTATTCCATGTGTAAATAGATATTTTAATTTCGATGGATAATTTTCAAAGCCACTGTGTTCTATTTTAACAGTATTTTTCACTACAACCATTAAGTCAATATCAGATATTCCTGGAGTTGTAATATTCCCAAACTGGTAAATTGCTTTGACACCTTCGATTTTAATAAGATTGCTTGAGATTATATTAATTGCTTCATCATACGATGATCGCATTTTAAATTCTGGTCGATTAATAAATTTCATGAACGACATTATCTTAATAATCTTTTTAGAAAATGTTTGAATTTGTATTCAATTCGTTTGCCATCAATTAATGTACAATTACCGAATGAGGAAATTGTATGAATTCCATCAGGGTATTGTCCTTCAAATATATCTGGATTTAACTGTTTTAATTCAATTTCTTGAAATTCGTTGGTCGATAGTTGAATGATTTCATTTAGGATGATACGACCACCATAACTTTTACTACTGTCTTGGGACGGTCGAATTAATTTTCCTTCATGATAAAAGGGTGTTCCCGCGGGTCGTGCAGAACTAATGTCTGTTTTTATTGGGTTTAGTGAATGAGAAAACCAATCGTTTATTGGATTATCTGCATAATATATATTTAATCTTAAATCGGCGCCTTTGTTATTTGAATCAGTACAAAAAAGCCACCATTTATCTTGATAAAATAGCATTGTTGGATCAACTGCGGCTACATCTTTAATGATTGTTTTACAAAATTTCAAACTCCTTGAAGATTTATCAAGTTTGTAAAGATCTAATTGGTTCGATTGACATTGTTCTGGTAAACAATAGCACTCACCTTCAAATTGAAATAAAAATGGGTAACTTAAATGATAAGGTTTTTCTAAAATAATTTGATCCGATTTATCATTGATGGATGATTTAATTTTGATAATGCCCTTTTTCTTTTTCGAATCATAGTATTCATATAGGATAAACTCTTCTTCCTTATCAATAGTGCCAAAAGGATCGGCATGAAAATTTGATCCTTTAATAGATTCTAACCAATCAATGTGCGGAACAGAATTATCGTTAAATGCAAATTCTGAAAGCGACATATTTATTTTGCCTACATTCCAAATTGTTAATCCAAATAGATTTTCATATCGAAGAAGTAATAAATTTTTAATTTGGTTTAAATAAGTTTTAAGTAAAGGAATTCGACTATCACTTTGAACTGAATGCTCATCCGAATATGCTTTATGTGAAATTGTATCGTATCTTTTTAGAAAATCACTGATTAAAAATGGCAGATCACTTAATATTGATTGATAAGTCTTCGTATAACTCTGAAGGCAAGTTTTAAGACGATGAGAAAGCACCGCTTGGCCATGCGAGTTATAAATTGATATAACTATATTTGATTCATTGTTATATATTTTTGAAGCAATGAAATTTGAAAATATATTTGTTAAGTTTGAGAAATTTTGTATATAAAATATGTTTGTATTATTTTCATCAATAGATGAATTTTTATTGATAAATGAAAATATGAAATCAAATTTGGCTAATTCAAAATCTTCAATAGGATTAAATTTTAATTTGATATTTTCTGGCTTTAGCAATAATGGTGATCTGAAAATATAATTAGAAATTCTGTCACTTATAGTTTTCGTTTCTTTTGGCAAGTTGATTTTTAAGGCAGATAATTGTATTTCTTTAAAATTCTGCAATATAGCAATAGACCTATTTATATAGGCAGGAACTTTATCCGACGAAACAAGTATACCTATTTTAAATTTTTCCACTAATTTTTTAAATCTATTTTATTTGTTATTTCATCCAATGTGTTGAGCAACATTTCTTTCCTTATTGGAGTAAACCATTCTTTATATCTCGATGGCAACTTCGTTCTAAATAGTGTCGATACTATCTGTATTAATTTCAATTTATTTGCTAAACGTTCATTTGATTCAACAACTTCAACTTGTGTCCAAGTTGCTCTTAACAGCGACAAATCTACAAATATTGAATTGTATTTATTTTCTAGATTGTTTTCTATCCATACAAAACTATCTTTTTTAAATATGGGTTCATCATTTAAAGCTTGATAGTATAATGCAGGAATTAGGAGTAGCTCAGAAATAAAATTTTTGAAAGAGTAAAAATTATTATTATATTCACCTGAAGCTATTTTCTTAACAATACTTTTTTTTATATTGTAAAATCCAATTTTATAATTTTGATTATTTAGGTTTATGTTAAAATGTAATGTGGTAGTTGCATTGAAGAGTGACTTTCCTTTTTGCATTAAAAGTAGTGGTAAATTTGAATCATTATAATTCATCATTTCACTTTTTAAAATAATTTGCCAACCGTGATGTTGTAATGCATCCACTTTCAACATATCCATTTCTGTTCGGATAATAAGTTGCCGCAGTAGTTTTAATTCATGGACAGATTTAATGTTTAGCTCGTCGATAATAATAATTCCATCAAAATCACTATAATTTACAATTTCATTGGTAGATATGCTGCCATGAACAATTGCAGCATATAAGGAATCTAAATTATATTGGTTTAATATTAACTTGATGTTTTCTACAATAGTATTTTTTCCAGTATAGTTGTCTATAGAAAAATTTTGATTGGAATATAGTGTATTAGTGGTTGTCTGTAATGAGCCAAATGTTTTTTTCGCGGCAATGGTATTAATTAATTTAGGTAATAAAATTGCCACTACGCCACTTTTTTTACTAAGATAGCCATGCTGTAAATAATATTTAAGTTTTACGTTATCCATTATGATTTTTGAAGAAAATCCAATATTAATTTCCCTCTTTTATTAAACGTAATTTCTGAAACCAAGTGCTTTGCATTAGCTGCTTTTGCACACATGAATTCTTTATTTTCAAGAATAAAATTTATGCTGTTGGATAATTCCACTTCATTTTCTGGAATAGTAAAGCAACAATTATTGTCCGTAAGTAAATCCCTTGTTGCAGGGTAATTAGGGGTTAGTATAATATTCCCACTCAACATATATTCACAAATTTTGTTAGGCAAATTATATTTAACATCATGACCTTGTTTGGTATAATAGGATATTAAGATGTCAGCTGAATATTGATAATATTTTATTTTACTATAGTCATTTATATATCCAGTAAAAATAACGTTGTTTATATTTCTTTCATTGCACCAGTTTTTCCAATAGTAAATTGCTTCTGGTTTACCTCCCGTGCATAGAAATTTGATTTGAGGATTTATAGCTACTGCTTTCAAGATATATTCCAGTTCTTCGTTATAGTCGATTGCAACTTTTCCAGTATAAACAAGTAGTGGTTCATTGATTTTGTCTATTCCAACTATTTTACGTGCATCTTCTTTTGAGATATTAAATTCTGATTGTGCTTTTGTTATAGGATTTAATGTAACGTGTGTTTTTTCAATTGACTTTACATTTAATTTACATAGATCATCGATAATAGAACTATTCGTTGCTAGTAAGTAGTCACATTCTTTATACACTTTTAAGAAGGCGGATTTATGTTTAAAATCATGCGCCCAAAATATCAACGAACTACTTTTAAATTTTGATGAAAAAATCTTTCTGATGGATAATAAGGCTTGTAATAAGTATGCACTTCGTGAAATTAGATAAATGCTCCTATTATGCGGCAATCTTTTTAGTATTCTAAAAACTTTAAGTGTTGTGAGAAAAGCTAATAGATAAGAGCTGAATTTTCCTGAAATATCTTTTTTAAAATATGTTGCCAAATAATGAATTTGAATCGGTGATTCTAATCCATAAACTTCTTGTACTTTTTCTTTGGTAATATTGTCAGATCTATAAACAAATGGTGTTATAAAATGTACTTCACAGCCATTCTGAGAAAATCCTTCGCTGAATCGTACATCGCTTACCTGGTTTGTGCGAGGTCGTAGTATGTCGTAAGGTGAAAGATAAATAACGATAGGCGTACTTTCCATAATAATTTCAATTTCTTTTAAATGCTTCATAATAGATTCCATTTCTATTATCTAAAACATCAACATCTATCATTGATCCTTGATGAAAACTACATTCAATAATATCTTCGAATCCAGCTTCTTTTAAAATTGTTGCAAGTTCTTGTGAATTATACATCCAATGATGATTGGAGTAATAAGAGCTATAACCTACTATATTCCATGTAACATATTTTTGTACAGGAATAATATCTCCATTGTCATAAGCGTCAATTGCTGATTTTATTTTGTCTACTTCTTGTACTAAAGATGGAACACAAATTCTTATACATCCATCTTTTTTCATTACCCGAAAGCATTCGAGCAATAATGCTAGTGATTCTTTTCTGAATAAGTGTTCAAAAAAATGAGAGGAATAAACATTTGGAATTGTGTTCGATTTATATGGTAATCCATAACGTAAATCGTGATGAACCAAATCTAAGTTTTTAACTTTATCCTTATATTCTTGTAACGTATAATTTTTATGCATGTTGAACCCTTTATAAAATAGCTTGAAAATTGGCCCTGGTAATTTTTTAGCAATATAATGGGTAGCGCCACCATCAATTCCTTTCCATTTTGGAGGATTGTGAAGGCCACAGCCAATATTTATACCATGAAAATCCAATGGAAATTCATAAATTTTATTACGCTTAAGTTTTAGCAGTGATTGATTTATTCCTTCCCATAAAATCAATTTCCATACGTCAGATAATTTCATAGTTCTTTAATTTAATGCTCGAGTTATACACTTCCAGACTCATACCTTGATTTAATTTCTATATCTTGATGACTAATTTTAAAATTCATGTGTTGAAAACAATACCAAGTAAATAAAATGGAGATGAGGACGTTCGCAGATAATAATGCAATTGCAACACCACTTGGTCCCATTATTTTCACTAGAAACAAGGCAATGATGGCTTCAAGTATTAAAGCCATGGTATATACTCTGAGTCGCATTGTTGTTAGCCCCAAACTTTGAACTAGTGGAACACACCAAAAGAATATTGCCGATTGAACTGCGCCAATTAGATGAATAAAAAAGGGATTACTTGCATCAACAAAGTCTTTGCCATATACGCGTACTATAATAAAGTCTTTGAAGAAGTATGCACCTATCAGAAAAATCGCAATTGGGATAAAAGTTGCGACGGTAATTTTCTTTATCATCACCTTTGCTTCTTTAAATTTCGTTTGTGAAACTAGATGTGATAATTGTGGATAAATGGAAATACTCAATGGATCAGTCATTGCTAATACGGAATATCCTAATTTTTTCGCTACGGTATAAACTCCAACCATGTGTGGATTACCAAATGAATTCAAGATTAGAATGTCTCCTTGATTCATGAATATTTTAAGCGTATTGCTAAAAGAACTTCCAAGGATAAAATGTCTAATCTCTGTCAAATCCCCTTTTATTATAGCTATTTTTGAACTAAAATATTTCCCTAATTCTCCTTTCAACTCAAATATAACTGATGAATTACATATTATTGAATTAATAAATCGCGTTGCTATTACGGTGTAAAAGAAATATTCAAGATTATGTGGATACTTAAATATACAAATGGCTATCATGCTAAATTCAAAAACATCCATTATCATTTGTATGATGGAGTTTAATTTGAATTTATTGAATATTTTCAATACACCTCTGCCAATATTATCAAGAAACGAAAATCCATTTATTACGGAATATAATATAATAAATTTTTCTAGTCCTGGAACACTAAAGAAGTAAGGATAAATTAAACTTGTTAAAGATGCAATAATAATTACAGAAACTAATGCGCTCAACAGACTTGCAGATATGCCCACTTTTAATAAGGCAACTAATTTGTCGGGACGTTTTTCTGAAATATATTGAGCGCCGAAGCGAATTATTCCTAATGCAACATTCAGTTTTAGGATCTCTTGTATGGTAACTACAAACGCAATTACAACAGCATAAGTTCCTAATGTTGTGGCACCTAATCCTCGTGCAATTAAAATAGATCTTAAAAAAGCAAGTACCACAGCTAGCGCATTCGCTATGAATACCCACGAACTGTTTTTAATCAGTTTCTTAGATTCATGGTCGAAGTTCTTTCTGAATTTATTCTTAACGTTTTCAATTATCCCCTTAATCACAATATACTTTTTGAATACTTATTCATGGATCATGAACTTTTCTTTTTACTTTTGAAAAGACTACTTAAAATGCTTTTAGATTTTACTTTTTCATCTTCTTCATAGTAGCCATAGCCGTACCCATAACCATATCCATACGAGTATTCATAGCCATATCCATAACTACGATTCGCTGCTTTAATAGCATTTAGTATGATACAAACATTTTTAATTTTGCCTTCTAAATATAATTTATTAATAAAGTTCAATTGGTGTTTTCTAGTTACACCCTGACGAACGACATAGATGTTAATGTCAGAGTATTTTGATAATACCATAGCATCAGTTATCAATCCAATAGGAGGAGTGTCTAATATAATATTGTCGTAATTTTTTTTCAAATTCTCGAACAGATCATCCATGCGTTGCGAAATGATTAATTCAGATGGATTCGGTGGCTTCGGTCCGGAAAGTATGATATCTAAATTTGGTATCGTCCCAGAGTTCTGGATTATTTCTTTTTCATTAGCAATACCTATAAGGTAATTACTCAGTCCGACTTCACTTGAAAAATCAAATCCTAATGTGATTTTTGGTTTTCTTAAATCACAACTTACAAGAATGGTTTTTCTTCCCGACATTGCCAACATTACTGCAAGATTAATAGAACAAAAACTTTTCCCCTCCGATGAAATCGAAGAAGTAACCATGATCGTATTTTGTATTTTATTAGCATTGAAATATTGCATGTTTGTTCGAATAGAACGAAAGGCTTCAGAGATATGCGAATTTGGTTTCTCTGTAACAACAAGGTTCGATTTTGAAGCACTTAATCCTATCATTCCTAAAATTGGAATGCTTGTTAAACGTTCTAGATCAAAACGATCATTAACTCTATCGTTGAGTAAATCACGAAAATAAATTATTAAGGCTGGAATAATTAATCCTAATATTATTGCGATAGAATAACTTAAACTCGTTACTGGTTTTAATGGATGTGGGAATGTTCTTGCAGCATCTATTACTCTGTTGTCTGCAGTAGTGGATGCAAGAAGAATCGCAGTCTCAGCACGTTTCTGAAGCAAGTAAGAATATAGTGTTTCCTTAATGCTAGAACCTCTTAACATGGTTTGTAATTCACGTTGCGCACCTGGTAATAACCTTAACTTACCTTGTACATTTCCTTTTTGTGATAATGCTTCATTCAAAGATGCCTTTAAACCATTTCTTAAACTCTTTATATTTTCAATTAATGCACTTTTGGTATTTTGAATTTCAATATTCTGACTGATTAAAATGGGATTATCAGATTTTACAATTGATAAAGCGGATTTTCTCTTATTCTCAAGATCATTTAATTTTATAATTAACGTTCTCAATAACGGATCATCCACTAAAATACTAGCAGGAGAAATATTGCCTGATAATTCCTTACCACCTGAAACATATCGCTCTAGGTAATCGAGAAAACTTAATTGTACTTGAAGTTCTGAAATGGAGTTGTCGAAATTTTTAACACTTTCTAAGTAAGATGAGGCTTCGATACTAATATCTGTTATCCCTCTTTTTACTCGAAACTGTTCTACATTATTTTCATTAACATCAATATCATTCGTTAATAATCCCAATTGTTCATCAATAAACTTTAAGGTATTTACTGCATACTCATTTTTTATTTCAATGCCTTTTTGAATATATAATTCACAAAGTTTATTTAGGAATGCTTCATTTTTCGAAGGTACTGTTCCTTGTATCGATAATTGTAATAAGGTAGCATTCGAACTTACCTTATCTGCCTTCAACATGGATTGATAGGCATCTGTCATGTTTTCTAATCCAGCTAATGATATTAAAAATGTTCTATTCTTATATGTTGGATGATTGAAAAGATCATTATCAAAAGCAATTGTTTTATTAATAGCGAATTTTCCAATATCTGTATTCACTTTTTTACCTAACAGGTAATAGCCAATGAACTCGCGATTTCTTAATGTATATGTTAATTTGTATTTGTAATCATTAATAATTTCTAATTCTAAATTTGTTCGATAAGCACCATTATAAAGTGTATCAATATCTAATCGAATAGGATTATCTTTATAGATCTCACTTGTCTTTATGTCTCCTTGGATATAATATAATTTTCCATATTCAAGTTCACTTAATGCTTTTGTAATTAATTGTCGTGATCGAATTATTCCGATTTCATTATCTACGCCACCTTCTGCGCTAAAAGAATTTAATTGCGATAATAAATCATTCGAATTATAATGTTGCGATGCATCTTTAATCAAAACCGTACAGCTTGTAAAATATACAGGTGTAGAATACCAATTATAAAAATAAGCTGTAATAATTGCTAAACTTAAAGTATAAACATATAAATACCAATGTCGAACAAAAAATTTGTTGAATATCTGCTTCAAATTTATTTGATTCAATGGTTCGTTAGCACCAATGGCTTGGGTTTGATTAGGATAAGGATTATTGATTTGTTGTTGATTTGAATCGCTCATTGTTGTTCTACTATTATGATATGGAATTTGACGCCTACTATTAATTAATAAATCTTACGCCAAGTAATGCTAATAAGGTAACTGTGCTCACAATAATTGGATATATCCTGTAAAAATTATCTGTTTGAGCAACTTTACTTTTTACTGGTGGAATATAAAGAATATCATTCGAGTGTAAATAATAGTAAGGTGCATTAAATAAATCTCTTTTTGTTAGATTGATCGTTGTAAATGTTTTTTCACCATTCACTTCACGTATCAACGTTACTTCTTTTCTGTTTCCAAAAATGGTGAGATCTCCTGCTAATGCAATTGCTTCCAGTAAATTAATTTTCTCATTCGTTACATTGTAAACTCCTGGCTTACTAACTTCTCCGATTAATGTTATTTTAAAATTAACAATATATACTCTAACAGATGGAACTTGTAAATATTTTTCTAAACGATTAACGAGTGTATCGTGTGCTAGTGATGTTGTTAAACCTCCTAATTTTACTTTTCCAACTAATGGTAGCTCTATATTTCCATTTTCATCAACTAAATATCCAATATCTGATTTTGTAGAATAATTATCAGAAGTTGGACCAGAACCCGGTGCTATAGTATTAAAAAAACTGCTAGCCTCCGGACTTAAACTTGTGATGTAAATGGATAGAATATCATGCGGCTGAATTACTGCTAAAAAGGAAGGCATCGCAGGTTTATTAAGCGCATCCTGATTGAAGTTTGGGTAAACTACTTTCGAATTTTTAGTTGCTAAGGTATCTTCTTTTTGAAAGTAAGTAACTTCTTTAACGCTCCGACAGGATGGTAAGACCAAACTTAAAATAGTCAATATCAACAGGTAATGTAGTATTTTCATAATGGCAAATATAATGAAAGGATCAAGTGATAATTAAGCAAGAGTACACAATATCAATGAGGTTTATACTCTAAATGAGATTTCATGTTTCACAAATTTCGCGAACAATATTTACAGTTCTTTTATAATTATGATGGATCTCATTTGTACAGTGAGTATGTATCTCGTATTTTTACCATTCAATAAATAGAATCACAATTTTTATGGATCAAAAAAATATTATCGAAGACAATGGTCAACGCGAAATTGAATTCGACGCAAAGATAGCTTCTGGTAAAACAATTGAACCAAAAGATTGGATGCCAGAACGTTATCGCAAACAATTGTTGCGTATGATGTCTCAGCACGCCCATTCAGAGGTGATAGGGATGCTACCCGAAGGAAATTGGATCACTCGTGCACCAAGTCTTGCCCGTAAAGCTATACTTATTGCTAAAGTTCAAGATGAAGCCGGACATGGTCTTTATATTTACAGTGGAGCCGAAACATTAGGAATGAATCGGTCAGAAATGAACGAACTTTTAATGAGCGGAAAAGCAAAATATTCCAGTATTTTCAACTATCCAACGCTTTCGTGGGCAGATATGGGTGCAATCGGGTGGCTCGTTGATGGTGCTGCTATTGTAAACCAAACTGTTTTGGCTAAATGCTCTTATGGTCCTTATGCTCGCGCGATGATTCGTATCTGTAAGGAGGAAAATTTTCATAATAAACAAGGCTATCAAATCATGGCTTATCTCATGAGAGGTACGGATGAACAAAAGGCGATGGCTCAAGATGCGATGAACCGTTTTTGGTGGCCAACTTTAATGATGTTCGGACCGAGTGATAAGAACTCGCCAAACTCGGGTGATCTTTTAAAGTGGAAGGTGAAGTTAAACACGAATGACGATCTCCGTCAACGTTTTGTTGATCGTACAATTCCACAAGCGGAAACGATAGGACTAACGATTCCTGATAAAGATTTAACATGGAATTCGGAAACGCGTCATTATGATTTTGGTGAAATTGATTGGGCTGAATTTAATGAAGTGATTAGTGGCAATGGACCCTGTAATAAAATGCGGTTGAAGCAACGAAATGATGCACATAAAAATGGTCAATGGGTAAGAGATGCTGCAACTGCATATTCATCAAAAAGAGCTAAAGTAGCTTGATAATTTTTGCGATTGATTAACGATAAAAAATAGAAATGTCAGATTCAACAAACGATTGGCCGATTTGGGAAGTGTTTACGCAAAAAAAAGATGGCGCGCCTCACGAACATGCTGGTAGTGTTCATGCACCCGATTCAGAAATGGCACTTCTAAATGCACGTGATGTTTACGGACGACGAATGGAAGCAATAAATATGTGGGTGGTACTTTCATCAGCAATTATTGCATCTACGCCAGAAGATATGGGTCCATTTTTCGATCCTGCTAACGATAAATTATACCGTTGGCCAAACTCTTTTAAAACGCCTGAAGGCATCAAACAAGTTTAATGGAAAAGCAAAACGCTTTATACGAATATAATTTAAGAATTGGTGACAGCGCACTGGTTTTAGCACAGCGATTATCAGAGTGGAGCGGTCACGGACCCATTCTCGAAGAAGATATCGCAATGAGCAATATGGCCTTGGATCTCATTGGTCACGCACGTGGATTTTTAACGTATGCTGGACAAGTAGAAGGCAAAGGAAGAAGTGAAGATGACTTGGCTTATTTCCGGGATGTACGCGCTTATAAAAATCGAATGCTAGTAGAGATGCCCAATGGTGATTTTGCGGTGACGATGATGCGTTCGTTACTTTTTTCTGCATTTGCTTATTTACACTTTCGTGGATTAATAAAAAGTAATGATGAAACGATTTCTGGTTTGGCGGAAAAATCATTAAAGGAAATTACGTATCATTTACGTCATACAAGTCAATGGGTAATACGATTGGGCGATGGTACGGATGAAAGTCATCAACGGGTACAGAATGCGGCAAATGATTTATGGTCATATACCGATGAACTTTTTGAGATGAATGAAGTGGATGAGTATTTGATCCAAGAAGGAATTGCATTTGACTTAAAAAATTTACGTGCTGAGTGGGATCAATTAATAGAAGAAGTATTTTCAAAAGCAACGTTAGCAGTTCCGGTTGTAGGTTATAAATCGAAAGGTGGAATGAATGGATTTCATACAGAATATTTAGGATTTTTATTGGCAGAGATGCAATCATTACCACGCTCGATGCCAGATGCAAAATGGTAATTAAAAAATGATCAATACTCAATTTAATGAAAAGGCCATTTGGCTTCTGCTCGAATCAATTCCTGATCCTGAAGTTCCAGCAATTAGTATTGTTGAATTGGGTGTAGTAAGGGCTGTAAGAGTTTTTGATGACCATGTTGAAGTGGACATTACCCCAACATATTCTGGTTGTCCTGCACTTAAAACGATGGAAGAAGATATCATCAAAAAGTTAACAGATGATGGAATGAAGGTAGTGATAAAAACAATTTTCAAACCAGCATGGACAACGGATTGGATGAGTGACGCAGCAAAACAGAAACTCAAAGAATATGGAATTGCTCCTCCTGAAAAACTTACTTTTGAGCACTTGTTACCGTTGGGAAATCCTCATAACAATCCTATTGCTTGTCCTTTTTGTGATTCAAGGAATACGAAAATAACAAGTCAATTTGGTTCAACGGCTTGTAAGGCACTTTATTTTTGTGATCATTGCCATCAACCGTTCGAGCATTTTAAATGTCATTGAGTTGATAAAAGAAATTTGGATCAATATTATTTTGATACTGATTTGTCTCTTTTCTAGCCTATATTTTGCCTTACTTTGCAGCTCTAATAATCGATATGAATTCAATTATTGCTCAAAGGGAAGGAAACGTTGGAATTATCCGTTTCAATAGACCCGAAAAATTCAACAGTTTCAATCGCGAAATGGCATTGCTATTTCAAGATAAGCTTAATGATTATTCAAAAGATAAAACTATTCGATGTGTTTTAATTACTGGTGAAGGAAAAGCATTTTGTGCGGGTCAGGATTTAGCAGAGGCAATTGATCCGAATGGATATGGAATACAAAAAATTGTACGTGAACATTATAATCCAGTGATCAAATTATTAAGATCATTAGAGAAGCCAGTTGTATGTGCAGTAAATGGTGTTGCTGCGGGCGCTGGAGCAAATATTGCATTTGCTTGTGATATCACTCTTGCTGCTTCATCTGTAAATTTTATTCAAGCATTTAGTAAAATCGGTTTAGTTCCTGATAGTGGTGGAACATTTTTTCTTCCACGTATGATTGGATTTCAAAAAGCCATGGCTTTGATGATGCTCGGTGATAAAGTAAGTGCAACTGAAGCTTTACAACTTGGTATGATTTATAAAGTTTGTGCTGATAATCAATTACAACACGATGCATTGACAATTGCTACAACCTTAGCTTCAATGCCTACACGTGGATTATGGCTTACCAAGAAATTGTTGAATGAATCAATGAATAATACATTAGATCAACAATTAAAACTAGAAGAATTAATGCAAGCCGAAGCAGGTGAAACATCCGATTATAAAGAAGGTGTAGATGCATTTTTAGAGAAACGTAAACCAATTTTTAAAGGAGAATAATTTCAATATGAAAAATTTAATTCTTGATAAAAATTGTATCGTAGCTGTGATAGGTGCCGGTGCTATGGGTTCGGGTATTGCGCAAGTGGCTGCAACAGCAGGACATCAAGTACTACTTTTTGATACACGTGCAGAAGTTGTAGATAAAGCAATTGCTACCTTATTAATAACGCTAAATAAGCTTGTTGAGAAGCAAAAAATTACTTTTGAGAAAGCAGATCAAATAAAAAATAATATTCATCCTGCTTATAAATTAGAAGATTTAAAAGATGCTGATTTAGTTATCGAAGCGATCATAGAACAATTACATGTTAAGCAAGAATTGTTTCGAAATTTAGAAGTGATCGTCTCAACAAATGCAATTCTTGCAAGTAATACTTCGTCTTTATCCGTAACAGCTATAGCTGCTTCTTGTAATAATTCTAGTCGTGTTATTGGATTGCACTTTTTTAATCCCGCACCATTGATGCCACTGGTAGAAGTTATCCCTGCTATGCAAACGGATGTAAATTTGCCTTTACAATTAAAGCAATTGATGTTGGATTGGAATAAAGTTCCTGTTCTTGCAAAAGATACTCCAGGCTTTATTGTTAATCGTGTTGCCCGCCCGTTTTATGGTGAGGCATTACGAATTTGTGAAGAAGGAATTGCTGATCATGCCACTATTGATTGGGCACTAAAAGAATTCGGTGGTTTTAAAATGGGTCCGTTTGAGTTAATGGATTTGATTGGTAATGATATTAATTATACAGTTACAGAAACAGTTTGGACACAATGCTATTTTGATCCACGATATCGTCCTTCGATTATTCAGAAGAGGATGGTGGAATCAAATCGACTTGGAAGAAAAGTGGGCAAAGGATATTATGATTATGAAGAAGGCGCAATTAATCCAGAACCAAATAAAGACTCGATTCTTGGTAAACAAATTTTCGATAGAGTAATGGTGATGTTAATCAACGAAGCTGCTGATGCTTTGCATTATAAAATTGCGAGTAAAGAAGATATTGACCTCGCTATGACAAAAGGTGTGAATTATCCTAAAGGATTGTTGAAATGGGCGGATGAAATTGGTATTGATAGTGTAGTTAGTCATTTAAATAATTTGTATGAAATGTATCAAGAGGATCGGTACCGTTCAAATATTTTGTTAAAACAAATGGCAAATGATAATAATAAATTTTTCTAAAAATGAATGGTGAAAAAAATATTGCTTGCATTTCTACTGCGGTTGGTTGGTTAAAAATAACGACTGAAAATACTTCTGTAAAAGAGATTTTATTTATCGATAAAGAATTTGTTGCAAATGATTCAACACTATTTTTAGTGAGTGTAATAAATGAGTTGCAAGAATATTTCGCGGGAATTCGTAAAGAGTTTACATTTCATTGCGATCCGGATGGAACAGATTTTCAGAAAAAAGTTTGGAATGAATTAGTGAATATCCCTTACGGAAAAACTGTTTCCTATCTTGAAATGGCAAGAAAGTTAGGTGATGAAAAAGTAATTAGAGCAGCAGCATCGGCAAACGGAAAAAATCCAATAGCAATAGTGATTCCTTGTCATAGAGTAATTGGAACGGATGGTTCTTTAACAGGTTATGCTGGGGGATTACCAATAAAAGAATGGTTATTATCACACGAAAAGGGTGTTTACTCACCAACATTATTTGATGAATTGTTAAATATAAAAAATGGAGCCTAAAGAATTAGCGGAAAAAGTTGTCGATAGAATGTTTAGCCAAGATTGGTTTAGTCAGTGGTTAGGTATTGAGTTGCTTGAAATATTGCCTGGTAGATGTAAATTGAAGATGACTATTCGAAAGGAGATGCTGAATGGATTTGGAATTGCTCATGGTGGAATAACGTATTCGTTAGGTGATAGCGCACTTGCATTTGCATCTAATTCACATGGACGAAGAAGTGTTTCTGTGGAGACATCCATTTCACATACTGTTTCAATGAAAGAAGGTGATGTAATTACAGCTACGGCTGAAGAAATTAGTTTAACAAATAAATTAGGAATTTATTTAATCAATATTAGAAATGATTCTGGTGATACGGTTGCCATGTTTAAGGGCACCGTTTATCGTACATCTCGTGATTGGTTTCCAGAACTCATGACAGGAATATGAAAGAAGCATTTATTGTTAATGGAGTTCGTACTCCCGTAGGAAGTTTTACCGGATCATTATCTACATTACGTGCTGATGATTTGGCGGCATTAGTTCTTCGTAAGTTGATTGAAAAAAACGTTACGTTAGATCCTTTATCAATTACTGATGTGATAATGGGTTGTGCAAATCAATCAGGTGAAGACAATAGAAATGTTGCGAGAATGGCCATTTTATTAGCGGGATTGCCTTCTTCTGTTCCAGGTGAAACTGTGAATCGTTTATGTGCTTCTGGTTTATCAACAGCAGTAAGTGCAGCGCGATATATTCAAACGGGTGATGCCGATATAATGATTGCTGGTGGCGTTGAACAAATGACACGTGCGCCTTGGGTGATGTCGAAAACGAGTACTCCTTTTGGTCGTGATGCACAATTGTTTGATAGTAGTTTTGGATGGCGTTTTGTAAATCCACTAATGAAAGAAATGTATGGTGTAGATGCGATGGGTGATACTGCCGAAAATCTCGCGGATCGTGATCGTATTAGTAGAGTGGATCAAGATCGTTTCGCATTGTTATCCCAACAAAAAGCAGGTCGCGCCCAAATTACTGGGAGATTCGATCATGAAATTATTCCTGTGGAAATCCCACGTAAAAAAGGTGACGCAATAATTTTTGATAAAGATGAATTTATCAAAGCAGAATCAACGATAGAAGGGTTAACGAAATTGAAACCTGCTTTTAGAAAAGACGGAACTGTTACTGCAGGAAATGCCTCTGGATTAAATGATGGTGCAGCAGCACTCTTGTTGGCGTCACAAGATGGAATAAAAAAATATCAATTAAAGCCATTAGCAAGAATTGTAAGTTCAGCAGTAGTTGGTGTGGAACCTCGCATCATGGGTATCGGACCAGTTTTAGCAGCGAACAATGCGTTGAAAAAAGCAGGACTTACTTGGAATGATATCGATTTTATTGAATTGAATGAAGCCTTTGCTGCGCAATCACTAGCATGTATTCGTTCATGGGGGTTAGCAGATGATGATGCACGTATAAATCCAAATGGTGGAGCGATTGCAATAGGACATCCGTTAGGAATGAGTGGAACAAGAATTTTATTATCTGCGGCCATTGAATTGCAATTGAAACAAAAAAAATATGCCTTAATAACAATGTGTATTGGAGTAGGCCAAGGATATGCGGTAATTATAGAGAGTGTATAAAAATGGTAGTACTCACAAGGATTAGGCTTCAACTCTTTTTAATGGCAAGCTAAAACTAAATGTTGATCCAGTACCAACAATACTTTTCAACCAGATTTTTCCACCATGTGATTCGATAACTTTTTTTACAATCGTTAATCCTAATCCAGTACTTTTCTCGCCAGCAGTACTTCTTACACTTGTTTTTGTGAATGGAATAAAAACTCCGGCTTGTTCATTTTCTGGAATTCCTTGACCTTGATCAATAACTGAGACAATCATTTCATCTTCCTTAATTTCTGCTATAATTTCTACAACAGTATTGGAATGAGAATATTTTATCGCATTAGAAACAAGATTATTCATCACTTGATATACTAGGTTAATGTCTAACGGAACCGATGGCATATTATCAGCTACACTAAATTCAAGAGCAATCTGTTTCTTATCCGCATTTAATTTATTTTCACCTATGATATGCTGTATGACATCTACAATTTTTACACTTTGAAATTGTAAATCGAAACTTCCGGATTCGATTTTGGTTACATCTAAAAGATTATTTAGCATATCCAACATATTTCTTCCTGATGCGTTAATAATTTCGAGATAAGATTTGTGTTCGTCAGACAAGATATGACAAGCCTCTTGTTCAATAAAGCTTGCAAGGGTAAGGATATTGCCTAAAGGATTTCTTAAGTCATGTGATGCAACTCCCATGAAGTAATTTTTTTCTTCATTTAAACGTGCTAACTCTAGGTTTTTATCTTCGAGTTCTTTCTGTTGAGAATAAAACTTTAATAGTGTATTTACCTTTGCTCTAGTGATATCGGTATCTAAGGGTTTGAATAGATAATCCATAGCACCTTCATCAAGTCCTTGGAGCATGTATTTTTTCTCTTTACTAATTGCTGTAACAAAAATTATTGGAGTTTTTCGTGTTCGTTTCGTCGATTTTAACATGTGTGCAACTTCAAATCCATCCATTTCTGGCATTTGAACATCTAATAATATTAAAGAAATATCTTCTCTAAAAGCAATACGAAGTGCTTCTTCTCCTGAACTGGCTTTTAGTATTTGGCGATCTTCTTCAGCGAGCATACTTTCTAAAGAATATAAATTCTCTTCACGATCGTCTACTATTAGAATTTTATGTATTAAAGTGTTCATCAACATTATTGATAGATTAATATTCTTGTTACGTTTTAAATGTATTTTTGATAAATATATTTTCTATATTTCTTACAGTTAGCTATAGTTTTCTGTAAATTCTAAATTTATTATCTATGCAAACTAATTTTTCAGCACCTTTTAAATGGCTAATAGGTTCATAAAGTCCCATGCATAATAATCCACCTTCGTCTAAACTTTCAAGCAAACTGTTTAAAAGCATTGTTTGGTAGGACGAATTATAATAGATGAACATATTTCGACATATTACAATTTGGAATTTGCGTATAGAAGAATTACTTCCTAATTGATGACCGCTAAAGCATGTATGTTTGCGAATCGCTTTGTTGATGATGGCTTTCTGATACGATAAAATAAAATAATCTTTTAAGGAAGATTTTCCACCAGCGATACGATAATCTGAAGAAAATATTTTCAAATGCTCGACTCTTATTGATGCTTCTTTTGCAATCAATAATGCTTCATGACTAATGTCAGTTCCGTACAATAAAGTATTTGAAAGTAATCCTGCTTCATGGAGTAGGATTGCTAGTGAATATACTTCGTTACCTTCTGAACATCCAGGATGCCAAATCCTTAAAGTATCATTTGGTTGATAGTCAATTTTAATAATGTTTAGTAGTTGCTTAAAGAATTCTGGATTGCGAAACATGGAAGTAACATTTACCGAAATATTCATTTCTAGTTCTTTCGCAAAATTGGCATTATTGATTATTTCATGTTTCAGGTGAAACGCTGAATTTAATCCTTTACGTGATGCTAATAATTCCAGCCGACGATCTAGAAATTCAGGACTATATCCTCCTAAATTGATCCCGTAAAGATGAATTGCTAAATCAACAATTTCGTTATGGATATTTTTAATTTCTGCGGCGGGGATCATTGGAAATAGGAGTTCATAAGTTGAAGTAATTTCACACTATCAATCGGCTTGGTAACATGATCGTTCATTCCTGCATCAATACTATTTTGGAAATCATCCTTCATTGCTTTTGCCGTTAAGGCAATAATCGGTAATTGCTTAAATCTTTCTTGAGTTCTTATTTGTTGTGTTGCTTCAAGACCATTCATTTCTGGCATCATAATATCCATCAATACTAAATTAATATCAGGATTTTCATTTAGCTCATTGATGGCTTCCTTCCCGTTTGATACAGCAATTAATGTTAGATCATAATTTTCAAGCATAGAAGTTATGGCATAAATATTTCTTTGATCATCATCAACTATAAGTACTTTTTTTCCTTTAAAGTTGAATGCAGAATTTGCGGTATTTGATATGATGTTAACTCTGTTTTTTTGTTCTTTTACGGATTGTAGAAACATTTCTGTTTCTTCCATTAATTGGTCGAAAGCCTCAGCAGATTTGTGAACATAAGAGCTTGCATAGGCTTTTAGAAACTTTTTGTCAGCATCAGTTAATTCTCTTGAACTATAAACAATTACAGGTATTTGTGTTAATCTTGAATTTTCTTTAACAAGTTTTAAGATATCTAGACCATTGGAGTCTGGTAAATTGAGATCAAGAATTATGCAATCAAATTCTTCTGCTGCCGAATATTTCAAAGCCTCTTCTCCAGTTTCTGCAACTACACAATTTACATTCTGACGCTTTAATAAGTGTCGAATGATTTTACTTTGTTCAGGAGAATCTTCAATAACGAGTACTTTCGATTTAAATTTATTCGATTGGCTTTTAATGCTATCAAAAACTTTATTTAGTTGATTAGAATTTACGGGTTTTTGAAGCCATGAAATTATTGATGGATCTTCTTTTTTATTTTCTTGAAGTGATGATGAAATTACATGTACAGGAATTTTTGATAATTCAGGATCTGATTTTAATTTTTTTAGGATACTTCTTCCATCCATTCCAGGCAAATTCATGTCTAGTAATATACCGCTAGGTTTAAGTTCAACAATACGCATAAATCCGCTGTCACCTCTATTGCATACAATAGGTTTGAATCCTTGATTTAATGCAAAGCGTTCTAACATCTTAGAAAAAATTTCATCATCTTCAATAATTAGCAATGTTTTTTGAGCAGTCGATTCCTCTGTTGAAGGGTTGGATTCGTTTAACTCAAATCCTGATGGCATTACAATTGAAAATACACTTCCTTTTCCAGGATTGCTATTCAATGCAATTTGTCCACCTAAAAGAACGGTAAGTTCTCTACTTATACTCAATCCTAATCCAGTTCCACCGTATTTTCTACTCGTACTTCCATCAACTTGTTTGAAAGATTCGAATATTAAATTATGTTTTTCTAGAGGTATTCCGATTCCAGTATCAATGACTTTAAATGATATATTGTTATTTATTTCATTGCTTATTACTAATTCAACCGTACCTTTTTTAGGGGTGAATTTAAAAGCATTAGATAAAAGATTTTTTAGAACCTGTGCCAACCTTAGATGATCACTTTTTATTTTCTGATGTGGTAAAGTGTTTAAAATAATCTGGAAGGAGAGTTCTTTTTCAATGGCTAGTTGATTAAATATGGATTCTAAATCGTCGGCAATATCCTTTATTGAAAACTCTTCGATCTCAATTTCTATTTTCCCTGCTTCTATTTTTGACAAATCAAGAATGTCATTTATTAATATTAATAAATCTGATCCAGATTTATTAACCACTCTTGCAAATTCTTGCTGCTTACTCGTTAAAGTAGTCTCTTTGTTTTCTGCTAATAATCGTGATAAAATAATAATACTGTTTAATGGAGTTCTTAACTCATGACTCATATTTGCTAGGAATTCCGATTTGTAACGACTCGATTGTTCTAGTTGTTCCGCTTTTAGAGATAGTTTTTTACTACTATTTTCTATCTCAAAATTTTTATTTCGTACTTTAGAGTTTTGTTCACTCAATTGTTGCGCCTTTAAAATTAATTCGTTATTTAAATTTTCAAGATCAATTTTTTGCTTCTTTAATTTTTCTTCCGATAATTGTAATTCCCAACTTTGATTGTTTAATTCTTGAATAGATTTCTGTAAATCTTCGTCACGTGTTTGAAGTTGTTTATTTAATTTCTGTGAATGTTGAAGTAGCATTTGTAATTGTTCTTCCGATTGTTTCTGATCTGTAACATCCATTCCAATGAAAATATATTTTTTTACAGAATGAAAATCGTCATATTGAGGTGAAACGCTAAAGTGCATCCAGAAAGGTTCGCCATTTTTTTTGTAATTCACCATTTCACAGGTAAATGGTTTTTTATGTGCTAATCGTGTTTCAAATTCATTAATGGTAGTTTTATCTGTAAGTTCACCAAAAAGTATTTCATTCAGTGTTTTATCTTTTACTTGATTTTGTGAAAATCCTGTAATCATTTCAAATCCTGAGTTGACCCAATCTAGTAATCCCGATTTGTTGGTAATCATTACTGCATAAGAAGTTGTGCTTGCAACCATGGCAAGTGTTTTGTTTTCTTCTAAACTTAATTGCAATAGATTCTCCTGCTCCTTCCTTTGAGTAATGTCCTTTGAGTTAATAATAGCACCGGTAATTTTGCCACTAATTTCAATCGGACTAAAGCTCATTTCTTTATAAATAATCGCATTGTCGATTGTATGGCTAGTTTCATAATTGAATACTTCACCTTTTAAGCATCGATCATATAATGTTTTCCAATTTAAGATAGTTCCCTTTTTTAATTTTTCATAATCGTCGCAAATGTTTAATAGATTATCACCTTTTGATAGTGTAATACCAAGGACTTTTTGAAGTTGATTTTTAAATTGAGAGTTTTGTACTTCCAACTCATATCGAGTATTGATTTGCCAAATTGAATTTCCCATGTTTTCAATTAACGTCAATAAACTAGCATTTTGATCATCAACTTTACCACTTGCTTTAGTAAACAATTTCATAGCGTAGTAAACACAATAAATTGTAAGCAGCAAGGAAACAATTAAATTAATTTTATTATTTAAATAGAGTTCATCTTTTGAAATATTTACTAAGTATTCCAAATGGAATGGAACTGTTTCGAGAATGGATAAAAGGATGATTGGAATACAGGCAAATAGTAATTGTCGTTTAGGTTCTGTTGAATGAAAGAATATGAATGAACCCGCAGCTATTGGGAAGTATAAATATTGATTACCAGAACTTACCCCCATAAAAAGTGTAGAATAAAATAGGTCGATGTTTAGAATGGTAGCAAATAAATTCCGACTTGTCTGCATGTGTCCTTTTTTCAAGAGTAGGAAACACGATGTATAACCTATTAGGTCGATTATAGAAGTATATGTAAGAATTGCAATATTTTGACTAAAATAGTATATCAAATAGGCAAATGTTACTAAAAACGTTACTAAAATCAGCCTTTGAGCAGTGGTTACTTTTTTTGATAATACTCCGTCTTCTACACCTTTCAACTGAGGAAGTGTGAGATATTCCCACATATTTTTTAACATAATCAATGTGCTATTAGCTTATTGATAGCTGTTACGACAATTAATTAACTTGGTTTTCCTCTGGTAACTATAAAAATGTAAGGAAAAAGTGTTTTCAATTCAATATTAATTGTATTATCCAAAAACTAAAGTTCCTTTTTAATCGTTTATTATATTGACCAAATGAAAAAGATACTAATAACAGCACTATTTTCCGTTCTAGTTTTAATGAATGGGTTCTCTCAAAACTTACAAAAAGGAGCTCCTCTTAATGTTAATACGTCTGCTACGAAAAAGGTTGTAATATTGATTGATAAAGTTGTTAAATCAGACGCGGACTGGAAAAGGCAATTATCTCCCGAATCCTATCATGTAACTCGAAATGCTGGTACCGAGACCGCCTATACTGGAATTTATTGGGACAATCATGAAAGAGGACTGTATTCCTGTATCTGCTGTGGGCAACCATTATTTTTGTCGGATACTAAGTTTGATTCTGGTACAGGTTGGCCAAGTTTTTTTCAAACTATTGATAAAAGAAGTGTTATCGAAAATAAAGATATTGCTTATGGATTGGTGCGAGTAGAAGTTGTTTGTAGTAGATGCAATGCACATCTCGGTCATGTTTTTGAGGATGGACCTGCTCCGACACATCTGCGGTATTGTATGAACTCTGTAGCCTTAAAATTCGTGAAAGGAAATTTTTCTTTGAAGTAACTTTAATTTTTTTTAAAACGGATATCCAATACCAAAATTAATTACGGTATCCTTTATTTTTTGATCTTGATAAACCCAACTATTTCCATTTGGTTTTGTGGGATCTTTCATTCGTAATGCACCATCTAATCGAATTATAAAAAAAGTAAAATCAAATCGAATTCCTAATCCACTACCGATGGCAATTTCATCTGCAAAGGCGTTGAATTCAAAAGCGCCACCTGGACGTTCATCCAATTTCCTAATGAGCCATACATTTCCAGCGTCAGTAAAGATTGCTCCTTTAAGTTTTCTGTAAATCTCAAATCGATATTCTAAGTTTGCTGTTAATTTTAATTCGCCAAATCTTTCAAAGGCATCAATTGCCTTTGAAGATCCTGGTCCAATAGAGCGTGATCGCCATGCGCGTATATCATTCGGCCCACCAGAGAAGAAACTTTTTTCAAACGGCATCCTTAATGAATTTCCATACGCATATCCTAATCCTGACGCCGCACGTAGCACTAATAAATTGGAATTTCGAACAACTATATAGTGGCGGTAATCTAAATCAGGTCTTACATATTGCGCATAGTTGACATTGAAAATTTTAGAGTTATTTGTAAATAAATTTATACTATTTCCTGCTAACTCAAAATTAATTCGAAAGTAGGAGTAATGCTTCGATTTGTTTAATTCTTGATTGCTATAAATTAATGATGTTCTGCCATCAGCTATCAATTGATCTTGGTATCCTAATAAAATATTTACATCATTTAATTCTACAAGTTGTTTTTCAAATGCAGGATCTAATTTTACTTTTAAAAAGTTGACCTCAGCGGGATATAAATATAGACGCGTATATTTTCCATAACGCGCACTCCAATAAAACGATAAATTTGCTAACTGCCTAAAATATTCCGGACGATTTTGAATGTTATATCCTGTATTGAATGCGGTATTCTTATTGCTAATTTTTCGGTTCTTTAAATCAAATCCTAAAAATCGTGGAAACGTTAAGGTCATATCTGGGCCGATTTCATACGCATTAAAAAATGGAATTTGACGTAAACTCTGATAAGTTGTATCACTAAAATTACGTTGCAATTCAAGACCTCCTTTTACGCGGAGATCGAGTGATTCTGCTCCACGAAATACATTTTTGTTTTTATACGTAACATTACCTGCAATACCTAAATTGCCTCCGCTATTTGTTAATTCAGCTTCCAATTTGTACTCTTGACGAGCGGATGGGGAGAGCAAAATTGTACATCGTAATGGAATGTTTTTTATACTTTCAATGGTAGCAAGCGGCTCAAATTTTATGTTGATAAACTTAAATACTGCAAGATCACCCAACCTTCGATAAGTGAGATCTAAATTAGACTGGGAAAATAATGAATCAGGAAAAATATATATCTGATTTAATAATCGTTCTGGCTTGTAAAGAAATTCCTTCTTATTATTCGATAAAAATTTATAGTCGTTTATTGTTATCGTGTCTTGTGTCGATTTGCTCTTATAAAGTATCGGATCATAATCCATCTCGATAAAGACTTCCTCAATTGTGCTCTTTCTATGTTCTTGTGTGGAATCACTTATCACCAATGAATCCCGTTGAATATTTTGAGGATTTCCAATCGTCATGTAAATATTAACGCTATTTGATTTTAATCCCGAATCAATTTTATAGGTAATGTATTGCGGACTAAAAAAATAATAACCATGATTACGCAAATTATTACTTATTCGATCTCTTTCTAATTGCAAAATCGTCGACGAATAAATTAGGCCATTGTTAATTAAAGTTTGGCTCGTATCTTTAAATACTTCTTCACGCAAAAGAGTATCAGGAATTGAATAATATAATTTATGAAAACGGTATGGAGTTCCTCCTGTAATAAAGTAGTATACTTTACAAGTGGTTTTTCTTCTCACAATAGAATCTCTAACAACAGCATTGAAATAACCGTTATTCTGCATGAATATTTCAAGTTGTTGCCTACTTTTAAGGGTCAAACCTGTATCAAGCAAAACGGGCTCTTCACCTACAGCTGTTTTCAAGTATTTTTTAAATCGTGTTTCTTTTCCTCTATTGGCTAAAAAGTAAACTCCTAAATGAAATCGGAAAACATAAAGGATTCTTCTGTTAGGCTTTTGTTTGATTATGTTAGTGAAATTTTCTCTGAATTCGGGATGGTCGGATTTAATGATATTTTTGTCGAGCAGAAACTCATCATGTGGAATATTCCTTAATACACCGCATCCTGATCCGAAAAAGGATATCAGGATAATCAAAAATAAATTAAATCTCGCCTTTTGTGTCGTCATAAGGGGCGTGTAAAAGTACAATTCTCTTTCATTCCTTCTCATTCAATGGCATCACGATCTACAATTAGTTTTGTTCGCTCTTTACAACAGCGAAAATTCCGTCAGCAGGAGGCCTGTTTCATCGTAGAAGGCCCAAAACTCCTGCAAGAATTGATGAGCTCATCGTTTACTATTCAGCATATTTATTCTTTAAGCGGATGGGAAACTCCACTATTAGCTATGGAATATCCAGTAGAAATAATTTCAGAAAAGGAGCTAGAACAAATTTCTGCACTACAAACTCCCAATAAAGTTTTAGCAGTGGTAAAAACTCCTCTTGCCACCCAATTCAAAGCTCCAACAGAGGGATTACATCTTTTGATTGATCAATTACAAGATCCTGGAAATTTGGGAACGATCATTCGTATTGCTGATTGGTTTGGATTTCAGTCGGTTATATGTTCGCCTGATACTGTAGAATGTTTTAATCCAAAGGTTGTTCAAGCTACGATGGGAAGTCTGTTTCGAATTCCTGTTCATTACCATCCTCTTGCTGATTTGCTCATTAAAAATGCTTCGGCAGTGAAGATGAGCGTATATGCTACTTTACTGGAAGGCGAAAACCTATACGATCATCAATTATCGAAGGATGCATTTATTGTTATGGGAAATGAAAGTAGAGGTATGAGCCCATTGTTATTGCCTTTTGTAAATCGCGCTATCAGGATTCCAGAAGGTAAAAAAAATGCACCCATTGCAGAGTCGTTAAACGTAGGAATTGCTACAGGAATTATATGTGCAGAATTTCGTCGGCAGTTTCCTGCATAAAAAAAACCCTCCGGTTAGAGAGGGCTTTCACTGTGTTTCTGATTGATTCTTTAGTTGAGCTTCGTAGGAACTACCATTTTAAATTCGGGAATCTTTACGAAAAAAAGCTTCTTATCCATTTGTCGTTCCATTAAATAGGTGCCGAACATTTTGCCAATCTCTGTGTTGAGGTTACAACCTGATACATATCGATATGTTTCGCCAGGAGCTAGATACGGTTGTTCACCAACAACGCCTTCTCCTTCTACCTCACGACGTGTATTGTCAGAGTCAACAATATACCAATGGCGACGTTTCAAACGAATGGCGTTGTCACTGTCATTTTTTATCGTTATGCGGTAGGCAAATACATAATGTGCTTGCGCAGGATTGCTATGAGTGGGTTGGTAAAAGGTTTCTACACTTACCTTTATGCCAGCGGTAACTTCTGTGAACGTGTTCATCTTTTTGCTTCTTGAATGTCAAATCTATTGAAGGATATGATAATTCCAAATCTTTTTTGACCAAACGGTTTTTAACGGTGGTCAAAGGCGCTTTTTGGGTGGAAAAAAATTAGTGACTTCGCGAATTGATAATCCGGTAACCTACCAAATGATCATACCTCGCAGAAATATCCCTGTAATATACGAAGAAAGCATAATCGTTTTCGGTTTCATAATGGCTTCCTTCTGTTTCCGCAATTTCTGATGGCGATTTTATCATCGGTTTAAAAAGATATTCGTAATTGTAATAGCCTTGTTTCACGGTAATTGTCTGCTCAAAATTTCGTGTTTCCTCATTGTATTTCATCTTCGCCCAAGGTTCTAAGCTCCAATTGGTGAGTTGTCCGAAGATGTAAAAACTCCCCGAATCAGACTCTTCGAGTACCGGCAAACGGAAATTCACATTCACATAATCACCTTCCAAATCACCATCACGATCATCATAAATCTTTATCAAATAGCGTCCATTAATATCATCTTCCGTTGTATAACGTTGCGTAGACCGGCGCAAATCTGGTTTGAGGATATAAGTATAATGATGTGTAACACTATCCTGCAAAATTTGCGATACATATTGTGTTTGGAAGCGTGTTGTTCTTAAATCGAAATTGCGAAATTCATTACCAGCATTAAATAAATTTCCTTCTTCGTAATTATAATCTAGTAAACCATCTAATGCAAATACCGGTTTCAGATTTGTTATCGCAGCATCCCAACGGTTATTTTGTACAATGGTAACTTTAATATCTGAATAAGGATTTGCAACTTTCAAAGTATTCAATTGCAATTTAAAATCTATTTCTTGATGTGTGTTACGCAACGCAATATCGGAGGCGCGGTGAATGAAAGATTGAATTTCTACTTTACTGTCTACTACCCAAAATCGTTCTGTAATAATAGGTTCATCGGGCTTCTCATTTAAATAGATAACAAGTAAATAATTACCAGATATCATAGGACGCATTTGTGCATTGGGAAACTCTAAGTTGTAATGAAAATATCCTTCCAATGTATTAAAAGAATGCCGATAATTTACGATGTGATCCGTAAAAAATCCATCGATATAATCACTTTCAGAAAGTAAAGTAGAAGGTTCCCAATTTGAAGAGCAATGAATCCAACGGTAACTATAATCATTAACTTCAGGCGTCAAGTCATCGAATGTTAACACTAATTTTTCATCAGTATTTAACTGTATAACAGGATCGGAAAGTGGAAATCCTTTGCGTGAAAGTAGTACCGTTTTTATTTCAGATTTATAAATATGGTTTGCATACCGCAGAAAAGTTGCATTGAAATAATCAGTACTATCTTGAGCAGATAATGAAATGCTAAAGATGAGTGTGATACTCAACCATGATAAAATCAAACGGGGATAAATCATGCAGGATCTGATTCGATAAGACGTAGATAATGCGATTCCCAATCACTTTCGGCATGTTTCAATTGACGATCGAGGATGTCGAATTCTTGTTGCATCTTTTTGTACTTCGCAGCATCTTTATACGCTTCAGGTTCACTCATTATTTGCGATAATTTTTCGTGATCCACTTTTACTTTACTTAATGCTTCTTCTAACTTTTTAACGAGTTGATCTAACTTCTGACGATCTCTTTTTTTATCCTTATCCTGTTGTGTATCTTTTTGTGGAGTCGTTTTAACTTTGGCAAGTGCCTCCGCCTTTTCAATTTTAGCTGCTTTGTTGATACTGCTTTCTTTCGCTCTTGCAGTTTCTTTACGCAGTTTCAGATACTCATCATATTCGGCATACGTTCCAGGGTATTCTTTCAATTGGAAATTATCAATCGACCAAATTTTATTTGCGATGCGAGATAAGAAATAACGATCATGGGAAATTACTACATAAGAACCTTCATAACGATTCAATACATCCACCAATACATTCACACTTGCCATGTCAAGGTGATTCGTTGGCTCATCGAGTAATAAGAAATTTGCTTTTGCTAAAATTGTTTTCGCAAGCGCAACACGAGCTCGTTCGCCTCCCGACAAAACTTTAATCTTTTTAAATACATCATCGCCTTTCAGGAGGAATGCTCCTAATAATCCACGTAGATAAGTGTCCGATTCTTCTGGTGCGAAAGTTTGTAGTTCTTCGAGTGCAGTATAATTTCCATTTAAACTTTCAAGCTGATGCTGCGCATAAAAGGCAGATACAACATTGTATCCAGGTTCATGAGTTCCATCAAAGGGTTCGCCGCCAGTTAGCATTCGAAGTAACGTTGATTTTCCTTTTCCATTTGCACCCACGAAAGCAATTTTATCACCTCTAATAATTTCAGCTTTCGTATCATGAAAAATAACATTATCATCGTAACGTTTGTCTTTTATCTCTAAACTTTGAATTATTTTTCCAGGTTGTTTATCCACTGCAAAGCGAATACGTATACTTGCTGAAGGACCTTCAACAGCTGCAATTCTATCCATACGTTCCATCGCTTTCACACGTGATTGTACGGCACTTGCTTTAGATGCTTTTGCACGAAAACGTTCAATGAAACGTTCTTGTTCTTTGATAAATTTCTCTTGATTCTTAAATTGATTCATCTGCAATTCCATACGTTCCTCTTTTTCTTCGAGATAGTCGCTGTAATTTCCAGTGTAGAGTGTCATTTTCTCATGTTCAATTTCTGCAATTTTATTTACCACACGATCTAAGAAAAATCGATCATGAGAAACAATAACAACAGTGCCTTCATATTCTTTCAAATAATCTTCTAACCATTGTATGGATGGAAGATCTAAGTGATTCGTAGGCTCATCAAGTAACAATACATTCGGTTGACGCAACAATGTTTTTGCAAGCATCACGCGCATTCTCCATCCTCCTGAAAATTGTGAGAGCGGACGTTGTAAATCCTTCGTAGAAAAACCTAATCCTTCTAAAATTGATTCCGCTTTATGTTGCAAATTATATCCATCTAATGCTTCATATTCATT
The DNA here is from genome assembly GCA_025352785.1 of Bacteroidota bacterium. Lineage (GTDB taxonomy): Bacteria > Bacteroidota > Bacteroidia > AKYH767-A > OLB10 > JANXSD01. Next base: position 5,542 of record JANXSD010000112.1, on the reverse strand, counting down.
CTGCACTAAATGCAAACGATTCATTATTTCATCTGAATGATCATGCTCCATGTCTTTGAATAACTTTTCCAGTTCATGATGTAATTCGTTGGCACGTTCGTAAGCTTCCATCGCTACTTCTAGGATAGATTTATCAGATAAGTAACTCAACAAATCTTGATTCAAAAATCCAAGAATTAATTCATTGCGTTTCGAAATCTGTCCTTGTGAGACAGAATATTCGCCACTGATTACACGAAGTAAAGTTGATTTTCCTGTTCCATTTGCACCAATCAATCCAATTTTTTCATTTTGTTTGATATGCCAATTTAAGTCGCTGTAAAGGATTCTTGATCCAAACTCGAAGGTAATGTCTTGTAGTACTATCACAATTTATTTTATAATGGTATCAGTTTTCCTGAACCTGTAATTTTAGTAATTAATTGGGTGGGAGTCCCCTTGTAATAAATGTTCCCGATGGATTGCAACGTAACATTTAATTTATCATTTGCATAAACTTTAATATCATTAATGCTTTCATCTGTAATGTCCGTTTCATCTGCAATATAATTTTCGCCGTTAATCTTACCATCGCCAGCAGCATAGATATAACTTAAATTTGTAATTCCACTAACGTTAATGTCGGCGGGCCCATTGTGAATTTTTAAATAGGAAGTGCTACACTTTAAAATTAAGTTATAATTTCCAAGACTACCATAACTATTCAACTCAAATATGGGAGCGACCAATGTATCTGCACAGGAAATATTTCCCGTACCATTAAAAATCATCATATTTGAAATGGAAGGAACCCAAATATCAACAACTAGTGTGGGATTAAACTTTCGCACCCAGTTGAATTTATTTTTGTTTCGTATGATAAGTTTATTGCCATCGAAATTTGTTTCAATTTTTCCCAGGAGATGACTTCCTGCTGTAACTGTCATCCTGTAAATCGAAGCATAGTGAATTACAACGTCAACATCATTATATAATTCAATTTTATCAATTGTTGGTAAGTGACGTTCTTCTGTAGTGATAGGACCCGCACTTTTGAAAAGATCTCCAAATTGATTGCAACCATTAAATGTAATTATTACAATGAAAAATAGCAGGTAGTTTTTGATTTTATTCATCGTCATTATATTTTAAATCCTATTCCATATTCAAAATAATCAGCCTTTGCAAAATGTGATTTTAAGTTAAAGCAAACAAAGATTTTTTCGTTCACAAAATAACGCAAAGACAATCGTGTAAAGATAGATGCCGACACAGGTAGTTTATTATAAAGATAATATCCCGGTTGAAAATATCCTCTGAATTTACCAATTGCAATTCCATACGAAAAATGTATTCCAATTCTTGTATTCGCCGCTGTCTTACTATAGTTTATTGAATCTAAATCGAAGACTCGTTTTTGTAAAGTAGCATCATAGAATACATCTGCACCGCCACCAATAAAACTTTTACGAGTAATTCTAAAATGAACATCAGCAGTAAAAATACCAACACTTACTTTAATGGTTTCTCCTGAAATTCGTTCCTTAAATCCTGTGGCGCCATAAAATGTAATTTCTTTTTTATGATTATAATCGGGAAGTTCTGTACGAATTAATTTTATCTGCTTACCAAAAAAATGTTGAAAGCCTATATTTATGGAAGGGATATTTAATCCAGCATTTGGTAATCGTGACGCGCCATTAGAGAAGTGTGTAAAATCGATCCCGGTACTAATTTGTGTTCTCGAATTGCAAGGAATTCTAAATTGCACTCCAGTAGTTATCACTCCATTGATATGGGTACTGATCGCTTGGTTTTTATAGTTCTCTTCGATCGTGTATCGCTTTTCTACATAACCAATACCAATTCCAAACCGAATATTTATTCCAAGATGATGCTTGTGAAGCAACGGGAATAACACCAATGGATAAACAGCATGTGCATGTCCTAACATATTTTCATTGCCTAAATCAAAATATTGGTAGGCCATACCCATTAGAGGTTCGTTGTATGTTCTTTGCCATATATCGCGCCCTTGACTGCTTTTGAGATATGAGATTTCAAAGCTTGAAATTTTCTTTTGTTGCAAATAAACGAGTGATGGTCGATGTGCTAATAAATAGCCTATTTGCACTTTTGCTCCCAACGACCATGTTCCTGGAATTGTCAAAGTATCACCGTTAGCAAAACTGCTTTTAGGGCTTAGTACGACAAAGAGAAGAAGAAGGAAACGATTAAACATGAGGGAATAGTTGCATTGGCGGGTGCAAAGGTAGAAAATGAAGGCTGCTTTGTTTGTATAACTTTGCAATATGACAACAATGGAAGAAAAATTATCGGCTTTTGAGCGACTTTTAACCATAATGGACGAATTAAGGACTAAATGTCCATGGGATAAGAAGCAAACGATGGAAAGTTTGAGGCATTTAACGATCGAAGAAGTATATGAATTAGGAGATGCCATCCTTAACAATCAGCAAGAAGAAGTAAAAAAAGAGCTCGGTGATATTCTTTTACATATCGTTTTTTATGCTCGAATTGCTTCTGAAACAAATGCTTACGACATTGCCGATGTGATAAACGTTGTTTGTGAGAAACTAATTTACCGTCATCCGCATATTTATGGTGATGTTAAAGTAGAAGACGAAGCAGAAGTGAGTCGTAATTGGGAGCAATTGAAGTTGAAAGAAGGCAAAACATCTGTCCTTGAAGGAGTTCCAGTTTCATTGCCAGCATTGGTGAAATCGATGCGGATTCAAGAAAAAGCGCGTGCGGCTGGTTTTGATTGGGAAAAGAAAGATCAAGTTTGGGAGAAAGTAGAAGAAGAGATGAATGAATTTAAAGTGGAGATCGAGAAGAATGATATCGTGAAAGCGGAGCAAGAATTCGGTGATTTGATGTTTTCGTTAGTCAACTATGCGCGATTCATGAAAATAAATCCGGAGGAAGCACTTGAGAGAACCAACAAAAAATTCATCAGCCGTTTTCGATATTTAGAGGATTCGGCTCGTGCAAATGGTCAAAATTTATCAGAGATGAATTTAGAACAGATGGATGTTTATTGGAATGAAGCGAAAGCGAAAGGACTTTAAGAATTCAGACTATGATTAATGATTATCGAAGTAATGTTATTTTTTGATTGAGTATTTGTTTTTCTTGATAGGGCAACTTATACTCGATATGAATTACATACACATCAGGAGGTAATTCGTTATTATCAAATTTGCCATCCCAAAATGAATGTGGATTGTTAGTGCTGAAAACTATTTGACCTATTACGTTATAAATTTTTACAAGATATTGTTCAGGTTCACATTCACCGTAAGAAGTAAAATTATCGTTAAGGCCATCGCCATTCGGACTAAATGCACTTGGAAAATAATAATGACAAGAATCGGAGCAATCTTCCATTCGGATTTCTTTATTAACGATTACCGTTCCGCAACTAAGTTTTGCTTCTAATGTTACATGAACATTTTCTTTAGAATACAATTTCACAAATGGATTTATAATTTCTTGATTTGGAATTGCAGGATTGTGAAAATCCCAAATAGCGCCAATGATTGAAGAGTCTGCTAACAGTTCAAAAGATACAGGATCTTGTATGCATTTACCAGTATATTTAAAGTCGGCGGCACATACACATTCAAGGTTTTTTACAATCACTAATGCTTGATTTGTGCATCCATTCACATCAATAATATGAACGGTATATGTTCCCGAATCATGTACTGTTGAATAATTAATTAAAGGAATATTATTAAAGGTGTATGTGGTACTAAGTCCATTTGTATTATACAAATTACTAAGGTTAAGATTCATCCATTGACAAAGTGTATAGGATTGATTCGCTCCTAATGAATAGGGTTGAATGGTATTAATTGTTGCAGATGCAGTATCTAGACAACCAAAAGAATTTGTAACAATGACTTGATAAATTCCTGCTACGTTTATCGCATTAGGATTTACAATAGGATTATTATTTTCGGTCCAAGTTGATGAAAGACTAGCAAGTAAAAATAAACCAGTAAGATCAGTAGAGTTTCCATCACACAAATTTACAATTTGATCTAAACCTAAATTAGGTTTAGGATTCAATGAAAGCGTAACCATTGCAGAAGAAGTACAACCTGCAATATTGGATACAATAATTTGATAATTACCTGCTAAAAATGTGGATGCAGAATTTATTATTGACGCTCCATTATTTGACCAACTAACCGAGTTTCCTGTTGTATTATAAAGACTATTTAAGTCAATTTTGTTGCCATCACAAATTGAAATTTGTTGATCAACACCTAGTGTTGGTGAGAGATTCATGCTTACGATTACATCAACAGTATCCGTGCATCCGCTTGTTGAAGTTGCAACGAGAGAATATGTTCCTGCTGCAATTACTGATGAAGGATTATTTATTGTAGTTCCGTAAAATGTCCATAAAGAAGTTAGTCCCGATAAATTAAAAAAGTTTGTTAGGTCAGTCGATTTTCCATTACAGATGGAAGTGTTTTGATTGGGTCCTAATGATGGTGTTATAAGATTATTTACAAAAACTTGAGCTGTATCTGTACAACCTGATGGAGCTGTTGCTATGAGAATGTAGGTGCCTGAAGAAGTAACCGAAATTGGATTTACAACAGGATTATTATTCAGTGTCCAGCTAGTAGTATTACCAGAGGTATTGTAAAAAGTAGTGAGATTTAAATCAATATTACTACAAATATTTTGTGATTGATCTATACCTAGGTTGGGAGTTGAAAACACACTTAAATTTATATCAGCGGTATCAGTACAACCACTTGAAGCAGATGCAATAAGTGTATACATTCCTGTAGTATTTACAGTTGTCGGATTACTTATAGCAGTTCCTGCCAATGTCCAAGTAGAAGTAAGATTTGTAAGATTGAAAAAACTTGTTAAGTCGAAAGTTATGTTCGCACAAGTGGAAGCATTTTGGCTTAATCCTAATGATGGAGTTGCTAAATTATTTACAACAACTTGAGCTGTATCTGTACAACCTGACGAAGTAGAAGCAATAAGAATATATGTACCAGCTGTGCTAATTGTTGATGGATTAACAACTGGATTTCCATTCGTAGTCCAAGATGAAGTGTATCCTGTTGTAATATATTGTGAAGTTAAATCGAGTGAAGTGTTATCACAAATCCCAATTAATTTATCTGTACCGAGAGTAGGCGCGAGTAACACACTTAAATTTACATCAGCTGTATCCGCACAACCACTTGCCGTAGTGGCAATGAGTGTATAAGTTCCGCCAACATTTATTGAAGTCGGATTACTGATAGCAATTCCTGATTTCGTCCACATTGAATTTAGTCCAATAAGATTGAATAAATTTGATAAATCAATAGTATTATTACTACATATTGAAGTATTTTGATTTGATCCAAGTACTGGTGTAGTTAGCATATTCAAAACAACTTGAGCTGTATCTGTACAACCTGACGAAGTAGAAGCAATAAGAATATATGTACCAGCTGTGCTAATTGTTGATGGATTAACAACTGGATTTCCATTCGTAGTCCAAGATGAAGTGTATCCT
>JANXSD010000106.1 GCA_025352785.1 Bacteroidota bacterium | reverse complement strand
GATGTTTAATAAATCAGTTACCGTTGGCAATAACATTAATTCCTCCGCTTCTGATTCGTCAAATCCAAATTTTGATTCTTCTTTCGCAATATGAATTTGCAAAAGACAATCAACTTCAATATCTAATTTTTCTGCTTGTTTGTTTATTTCTTGTAATAATTTAAGGCTATCAACACCATGTATAAGGTGAACGAATGGAATAATACTTTTTACTTTATTACTTTGTAAATGTCCTATATAATGCCAATGAATGTCTTTACTAAGTTGAGGTTCTTTCTCAATAAGTTCTTGAACATAATTTTCAGCAAAATCTTTTTGACCAACTGTGTAGAGTTCTTTAATATCTTCTGTAGGTTTTGTTTTTGATACTGCAATTAATTTAGCATTGTACTTCAGGGCTGTTGCTAATATTTTATTATAATTATCAATATTTATCGACATGTTTAAGAAATAAATTGTTTGATTTCACTTGCTAGTTTAACGTAGCTTAATTTCTCGAATGGATGTGATGTATCGGAAAAAACAGACAGGGAGCCATTGGGAAATTGACGATAGGTATGCAATGATTCTTCTACACTTATCATGTTATCACGATCACCAACACAAATTCTTACTGGGCATTGAATGCTCTTAAAGTTATTATCTTCTAAATGATTTGTGCCTAAATTTTTCATTAAAGAGGCTATTTCAATCATTAGTTTTTTCCAGTCATTGGGTAAATGACGATTGGCTAATAGCGCTGCAAATGCGGGAATATTTTGTTGTATTTTTTCTGGATCAAGCTTGCTAATTTCGTTGGTAACAATTTCGTTATCCCAATTAAATTTCGTTGCTAATGTGATAATTTTATTAAAGCGAATTTGTTTATTTGCTTGCAGATTTAACGCGACATAGCCTCCCATGCTGTACCCAAAAACATCGCAATTTTCTAACTCGAACTGTTGAATGAATTCTAATACTGAAATCGTCAGGTTGGAAATACTTAATGATTCATTTAAAAAACACTTACCACCATGACCTGGGAAATCGAAACTATAGATGTCAAATTCATCCCTTAACAAATCTGCTAATGGCTCCATTTGTGAAGCAGAACCAAGTGCACCATGTAATAATAAAAGTTTTTTCATTTAGTTATTATATTGTCTGAAATTGATCCAGAAGCAAAAGTACAATTTGATGATGATCTTTTTCGCATAAAATATATTCCATCACTATAATGAATCATTAAGATTTGTAATGATACTTTCTGCAATTTTATCTTTCACAAAGAAGTTTTCAAGAACTAACTTCGCTTGGTTGGGAGCTTCTGCCAAAGAGGATAATGATGCATTGTATGTGTCTCTTATCAATTGTATTTGCGTTTTGTTTTTTATGTCACATACTTGAATAGCTTCATTAATCGCTTCCACTTTCATCCCTTGATCTTTTATTTTTCCGAGCTCAGCAATAACCCAACTTAACGCATAAAAATTTGTTGAATCAATAATTAATGAATCAAAGTTTTGAGGGGCTTTTGGTAATTTATTAAAGGGTGAAATTATTGTTTCTTTTGTTTGATATTTTTTTAACGAACTAGGAGTAGTTTTTACGTCTCTTAATTGTATCCATCCATTACAAACTTGTGCATAAATACTTACCCAACGTAACTTTCTTCTGATTTCATGAATTCCGCCCTCAATATCATTAATATCTAACGTTTTTTGTTCAAAAGCGTCTTGAACTTTCGTTAGTTGCTTAATCATATACTTGGCAAGTAGCTTTCTCAATTCATTTACTTTCGGATAATTTATTTTCGAAAAATCAGTAATCAAGTCAGTATACGTTGAAACATTTGGACCAATCCATTTTTGTGCGACTAAAAATTCACGCATCAATTTTTGATGATCATCTAAGTTTTTTTTGAAATAGGTGATGAAGTTGGTATCTATTCCTTCTTTTCCTACAATACCATTGTAAAGTGCTTCATGATAATCATAAGTTCCTAATATATCTTCTGCTTTTTTAAAACGATCATAGTAAACATTAAATGTTTTTTTATCAACGGAAAAGCGAAGTATTCTTGATGCGGCTTCTAAGTAAAAAAACTCATTGCGAGCTCCTTCATGATAAAATTTTATTTCTGGTTCATCAACATTCTTTAAACGCGATGCTAAGTTATGTAACTCTGTTAAGTGAGTTGCAATTCCATAAGGAAGAATTTCTTTCATACCGATTCCAAAATTTGTTTGTAATAAAAAATCGTGCAGCGATTATTTGAATTACTGCACGGTTTTTTTAAGGTCATTAATAAATTAGAATTAATCTAATGAATGTACTATTAATCCGGAGCGTAATTTTGGCTCAAACCAAGTAGTTTTTGGTGGCATAATTTCGCCGCTATCGGCAATGTCAATTAATTGTTTCATTGTAACTGGATACAATGCAAATGCAGCCACCATTTTACCACTATCAACTCTTGTTTTCAATTCACCTAAGCCGCGAAGACCTCCAACGAAATCGATACGCTTATCTTTTCTTAAATCTACAATGTTTAATAAGGGTGCAAGCACTCGTTCTGATAATATGGTAACATCTAATACAGCAATAGGATCGTTATCATTATACGTTCCTTCTTTAGCAGTTAATGAATACCATTTACCGCCTATGTACATGCTGAAATTGTGTAATTTGTCAGGACGATATTCATTTGTTCCTTTATCAATAATGTCGAAATTCTCCTTTAGTTTATTAATAAAATCTGCTTCACTCCAACCATTCAAATCTTTTATTACACGATTGTAATCCATAATCTGTAATTGATTGTCGGGAAAATGTACAGCAAGAAAAAAATTGTATTCTTCTTTACCAGTATGATTTGGATTTTTCTCGCGTAATTCTTTACCAACT
>JANXSD010000134.1 GCA_025352785.1 Bacteroidota bacterium | reverse complement strand
TCCCTGATAAATCAAGAGTTGTTAAACTTCCACCATTAAAATAAGTTAAATCATATACATCCAATTGTAAATAGCCATCGGAAGGATCGGTATCAATAATATGAGAATTCATTTGATGATACAGCATAATCACCGTTCCTCTACGAACATGTTGCCAAAACGGAATGTTGTTAAAATTAAATTCTGGCTGCCATCCAGACTGTGAAGAGTTATTATCTCTGATTTTATATCCACGCATGTCGAGATTATCGCCAGTTACCAATAATTCTGTCCACTCATTTATTCGATTTGTAGCATTCAAATACCCATTAATCAATACTTTGGTTTGATAATCGGGTGTGCAACTTACTTCTTGACCAGAGCTCCATTCACTACCATAACGAACCCATATTTTATAAAAATACTGTGTGCCAGGAGTAAGACTTGAAACAATGACATTCGTTCCCGCACCCTTGTAAACAACGAAACCAGTTCCAAAAGGAGTTCCGGATCCAAAAGCAGTATTGGCTGTATAAGCAGATCCATTCCCTGTTGGAGTTCCCGCAACCGACGAGTTTGCATTGGCAACAACCAGCACTTCGGTATAACAGGAAATAGTTGGTAGCGCCCAACTAACTGTTGAGGAATCTGTAATACATACCGATGCTGGGGAAGTAATATCGGTAGGTGATAATCTTATTGTGAGATCGATGATGTTATCTGATGCTGCTGCAAAACCAACCGCATTTGAAATAACTCGAATTCTATATCCTGTTCCATAGGGAGTGCCAGCGGGAATAGTAGCGGCAATTGTTAAGCTCCCAGAAGTATTTGATGGAATTGTACCAATATTAACTGGGGTAAGAAAACTCCCAGAGGCATCTGAAAGTTGAGCTGTAAATGTAGAAACTCCAAATGTAGCTTTAGCTTCGTATTTGAATGGAACAGAAACAGCAGCGAAGATAGTTGGAGTTACGCAAAATGGGGATCCACTAATTAAATCAGTACCAGTATTTTTTCCCGCTAATGCTGTACTTGTAATACTAACAGCACTTATTCTTATTTTACTTAAAGAGGCTCCTCCACTAACATAATAATATTTCCATCGTAATTGGATGTTAGGTCTGTTATCAACAGCTCCCCCAGTAGCTGCACTTATATTCGCTGTAAATGGCATTGTTGCAGTAAAACCACCTGTACCTACAAATTCTGAGGTAGGTGAAATATCTGTCCATGCTGAAACAGTTGAAAGACGATACTGGAGAATTACGTTATAAAGTGATCCAGTACTTACTCCTCGTCCACTCCAGTTTACAATTATTGCTGTCCTTCCTACCGTATTTAAGCCTACAACAAAAGCTCCCAGATTATGATCATTATTGGTAATATCATTTACAAAGTCGAATCCATTTAATCCTTGACCATCAATCCTAGCAAAATTTGCTGGGACATTGTTGTATGTTCCGACATAATCAACTGTTGTAGCAGCAAGTTTAGGTGGATGCAAAGTTGAAGTGCGGTGCCAAATTGCATTTGGTGGATATGTTCCGGCACCACTCGTTGGAATCCAATTTGGGAATGAATAATTACCTGTTGCCATATTAAAGGCAGCAGGATTTGTTTGCGCAACAGCACCATTAATTCCCACGAAAAGTAGAAAATTTAGCAAAAATACTAGACGCTTATCTCTAAATATCACCATAACGCGGCAAATTTAAGAGATAAAAATGAGTAATATGTTACGTAAACTTTAATCATTGAACAGGTATATGCCTCTTGTTAAAATAATTCAAGCCCTCAACTTAAAGAAAATCTGACAACCTTAGGACGAATAGCCCCCGCTTACAGTGTCGCAAGTTACAACCTTTGATAATGTTTTGCAAATTTTTACGTCACAAATAGGTTAAAGTTCCCTCTAAAGACCTCTGATTTCAACATTCATCCACTATTATAAGTTTATAAGTAGTGATAATATTTTACTTCTACTACTGCAATTTTAGTATTTTCGAGGCTCGAACCTAAGTTGATTTCAAACCGAATATTATGGCTACTCCCGAAACGGAACACAAAGATCAAGACTCTAAAAAGGTAATTGTTATCATCGTTATTTCCATCTTACTTGGGGTGAATGGTCTTTTGCTTTGGCAATTTTTTGATAAAAAGACGCATTTAGAGCAAGTAAGTCGTGATCTTGATACAACAATGGCAGAAAAAGAATCGCTTTCTGCAGAGCTTCAACGCGTAAAAACG
>JANXSD010000050.1 GCA_025352785.1 Bacteroidota bacterium | reverse complement strand
ACGAATTAATGAAATGATTCAAAGTAAAAAACATCTCGCAAATTTGACGGTAGCTACAGGTGAAAATTGGATAGGTAATTTAAATAATAAGGAATTAAAAGAAATGTTTGAGCTAGGATAACCAACTATATTTTTTGAGACCCTATTTTAAAAAAAAATCCCACTGAATTTCAGTGGGATTTTAAACTTTAAGTGGTCTCGGAGGGGTTCAAACCCCCAACCTCCTGATCCGTAGTCAGGTGCTCTATTCAGTTGAGCTACGAAACCATTATTACGGGCTGCAAAAGTAGGACTTTTTATCTTAATCCAAAATTTTAAGCTATTTCTTTTCGTTTGTTCCTGGCGTTGATCCAGGTTTAGCAATTGATTCTCTCATACTGGTATCAGCCTGAACATTTTGCATTTTATAATAATCCATAATGCCCATATTACCTGACCGAAATGCTTCTGCCATTGCGAGTGGAATCTGCGCTTCCGCCTCAATTACTTTTGATCTGGCCTCCTGCGCCTTTGCTTTCATCTCTTGTTCGTATGCAACCGCCATTGCTCTTCTTTCCTCCGCCTTCGCTTGCGCTACCTTCAAATCAGCAGACGCCTGCTCCGTTTGCAATTTTGCTCCAATATTTTCACCTACATCAATATCAGCAATATCAATAGAAAGAATCTCAAAAGCTGTTCCTGCATCTAAGCCTTTATTCAATACTGTTTTCGAAATCTGATCTGGATTTTCTAATACTGATTTATGGTCGTGAGCTGATCCTATTGTTGTTACAATTCCTTCACCAACACGTGCTAAAATAGTTTCTTCGCCAGCACCACCAACTAATTGGTTGATGTTTGCTCTTACAGTTACACGCGCTCTAACAACAAGTTGAATTCCGTTTTTTGCAACTGCAGAAACTGGTGGCGTATCAATTACTCGAGGATTCACCGAAAGTTGAACAGCATCACGTACATCTCTTCCAGCTAAATCAATTGCCGTAGCAGTTTTAAATGTCAATGGAATATTTGCTTTGTCAGCAGAAATTAATGCTTTAATGACATTGTTAACATTTCCACCAGCTAAATAATGAGTCTCTACTTCGTTGGTTGTGAGGATTAATCCTGCCTTTGTTCCAGTTATCATTGCGTTAACTACGATAGAGGGAGGGACTTTCCTAAGTCGCATCAAAACTAAATTCATGATGCTGATTTTAACATTGGAAAATACTGCCGTGATCCATAAATTTACGGGTATGAAATACAAGAAGAAAAAGATGAAAATTATCGCCCCGAAGATGATCAGGAATAAAACAGGTAATTGCATAGTTATTAGTATTAGTATAGTGAGAATAATTTGGTGAAGATAATTTCAAAAAACGAATCAGAACCACTATTTCGATAATCTAGCTATTAATCCCTTTTAGGTTTTACGATAAGTCTTCCTGGTTCTATTCGTATTACTATAACAGGATAATTAGGTGGGATAAGCTCCCCTTCTGAACTAGCCTCAAATTTAATCCCATTAATTTTCACACTTCCCATTGGTCGCAAACTTGAAATGGCATAGCCAGTATCTCCAGGCAACACAGCTCCTGAATCAATTTCGTTAACTCGCCCTTTGTTTGTTTCTTTCAAACTAAACCGTTTCCAGAAACCAGTTTTTAGTGCAAGGTATAATGCAACAGCAAGTAGTATAAAGGCGAAAACACCAACAATAACTGTAGTTGTTGATCCAAAGACTTGCCATGTCCATACCAGTCCCATACACATGAAAATTCCACCAACGATACCCACAATTAAACCTGGAACAATTAATATTTCAAGTACTATTAGGGCTATTCCAAAAAGTAGTAAAACTGCAATAAAGAAAATCGACATTTATAGAGTTTTAGTGGTAGAAATTTAATGGTAAGAGTATTAATTACTTTTCCCTGGCTTGTAATATTTCAATGCTTCAGGCATGAACTTATTTAAATCATTAATTCGTGTTTGATCACTAGGATGCGTGCTTAATATCTCTGGCGGTTTTGGTCCACCCACTTGCGACATTCGTTGCCAGAATTTTGGTGCTTCACGAGGATCATATCCAGCAATAGCTGCGAAGATAAGCCCTAATTTATCAGCTTCTGATTCATGTATACGGGAGTAGGGTAGAAGGACTCCTACATTTGCGCCAACACCATACGCTTGGTTAAAAATTGCTTGTGTTTGTGCTGATTTTGTTTGCAATGCCACGTTCAATGCTACGCCACCCATTTGTGCAATCATCTCTTGGCTCATTCTTTCATTGCCATGACGTGCTACCGCATGCGCAATTTCATGCCCCATAACGATTGCTAATGAGGTTTCATTTTGTGTTACTGCTAGTAATCCGCTGTAAACAACCACTTTCCCCCCAGTCATACACCATGCATTTACAGTAGGATCTTTAATGAGATTAAACTCCCATTTATAACCTGCAACTCGGCTGCCTAATTTGTTTTGATTTAAATATTGAATAACGGCCGATTGAATTTTCTGTCCCACTTTTTTTACCAGCTGCGCATCTGGATCAGAGATGGGAGCTGCAGGATTTTTAGAAAGAAAATCTTTGTATTGTGTAAGACTTAATCCTACCAATTCACTTTCATTTACAAGACTTACTTGCTTTCGATTGGTTAGGGGAACTTTACTACAAGATGGTGCAAGAAATAGCAGTGCTAATAAAGGTAGCAAGAACAAATATTTTTTCATAAATCAAAGTGTATTTTATTCGATAGTTGCACTTAAACCTCTTTCTTGCAAGGCGTCACACATAGGACGTAATTCTTCAAAAAAACCATTCTTAACACTACATTTTCCTGCATGGTGTACAATATAAGAGCATTGTTCGGCTTGTATATGGTCGTGCCTGCAAATATCAACTAGTGAATCAATCACCCAGTCAAAAGTATTTACATCATCATTATATAATACAATGTGATTTTCTTTTTTCTCTACTACTTCTAAAAGTAAATCTTCCTGCTCGAAAGGCTTATGGGTTAAATATATCATCTCTTAAGCTTTGACACGAAGGTAAGGCTTTCCTTTTTGATCAACTAATAAATATAGCTTTAGATTGGTATTCAGTGTATTAATTTTTGAATTAGAAATATTATAAAATGGAAACGGTTCGTTATTCAACGAACCGTTTCAGCATTTAGGGAAGAAGTATTCTTACTTGCTACCTTTATTATTAATTACGTCAGTCAATTTAATAGGTTTTTCTCCATTAAATGCCACAATAAAAGCGTCGGAAAAGCCGGCTTGTATGAGCGTAAATTTTAAATTTTTTGCTGATAAATAATTTGATTCACTACCCATAAAAAATCTAAGCCATTTTAAATCATCATAACTCGTCATCATTGTTTTGTCGGCATTCTTTTCTAATCTTTTTTGAATCACCTCTCGTTGATGCTTGCTGAATGCACCAATTTGAACTTTAAATTGAACTACATCAGAAATCCCATTAATGACCGCTTTATCATTTACAATGCTCATTCCATTAATAGAATTTTTAGCGTTAGCAGTATTTAAATCAGCAGAAGTTATTCCTGATGATGCATTTCCATTTTCATCAACATTAGCAGTTAATGATGCATCAATAGCTTCTGCATCCGTTAATTTTCGATTGCTAATCGCTAAATCTTCTTTACCACTTTCATTTCGACTTAAGAAAATATCTTGCACCAAAATATTATCACTAAACTCTAAAAAACTCACTTCCATCCAATGCGGTTGAAAACCAGTTGCCGTAACTAAAAATTTATAGGTTCCTGGCCCAGGCAATTCAATAGAATATCCACCAGTAGTTTTATTCGTCAAGATATCAGCTACAATATTTTGATCACCATCTCTAGTGATGGTAAGTTTTATTTCTTTTAAATCTGGTTGTCCGATACAATTAAATTTTCCATTAAGTGCGATTGGCAAATCTTCAGTGTTTTTATAGGGCACCTTATAAACAGTAAACATACCAGGACCAGTTTCACGTTGACTAGTAAAATAGGCCCATTTATCTTCAACTGAGGAGACAAAACAAAAATCATCATCGGGAGAATTGTAAGGTGATCCAATATTTACGGGGTTGCTCCATGTTTTAGAAACTGAATTATAATAGGATTTAAAAATATCAAATCCACCAGTGCTGTTATGTCCTCTTGAACTGAAATACAATATACGACCATCCGTATTGCAAGTAGGAAAAATTTCATCTTGCGAAGAATTGATAGCAACTCCAACATTTGTTGGTACTGTCCAATTATTTTCTAAATCCTTTTCCACTCTAAAAATATCACGACTACTCGTTTCTGTATTCATAGCTGAATAATACATCACTCTTCCGTTAGCACTAAGAAATATCATTGGGCGCTCATCTTTTTCACTTTTTGAGGATTGAATAATTTCATCAGGCATACTTAATAATTTGCCATTTCCAGAAGCGAAAGTATATTTGTTATAGAAATCATTCGCCATACTTTCTGTACGCTCCATGATCGATGCATTTTTCGTTGTGTCAAGAATTTTCTTAGCGTTATTACACATTTCCATTAGCTGAGGTGTTGACCATCTTCCTGCATTTCTAGCACCAACAATATTATTAAATTCTGCAAATGAACGAAGTGATTCTTCAAATTGATAATTCAAATGTAAAGCACGACCCATATAATAATAAATGTCTTCAGGTGTTTTAGAATTTTGTATAGCGATATCTAAATAAGGAAGTGCTTGCGATTTATCCTTCGCAATAATCGTTAAGCAAATGCCATAATAATAATTGTATTTGTAACTCTTAGGATTACTACTTACCAATTGTGCATACAAAGGCGCTGCTTTATCATATTGCTTTGCAAGGAAATATTTTTCTGCTTGTTTAGCTCTTTGGTTCTCCGATTCTCCTTTGGCTATGAATGATGAGTTCACCATTAATAAAATCATCACAATTGAAATTGACAAAAATTTATTTCTCATTGTTCCTTTAGTTTTTTTGAACATAGCATATATACGGTTCTATTAAAGTGCTGTTACAAAATCCAAGCAAATAAGTCTTCAAAAAAATACAAAAAAAGAAATTTCTTACATTATAAAATGGTTCGTTGAAATCAAGTTAACCATGCTTCTACGAAAATAAAACTAGGTAGTTACACTAAAGTTCAACTAAAAGTGAATACTACGTTTTAAGGTAAAGTCGCGATTGAAATTCAAAATATTGAATCTCGTGAGTAAACATTCTGTCAGGAAAAATATTTAAAATCAGGTTAGTTTTTCTTATGCTTTCGCAAAAAATTTACTTTACTTTCTTCACCACGCAAAAGCCTTTCAATATTTTTTTGATGCGTCATCAATACCAAAATACATACAAACATTGCAAAAATGTTCATTCCGGGGACATTCTCATGATAAATAAACATTATCACAACAGGAAAGGCAAAGCCCGAAAGCATCGAACTCAGCGAAACATATCCGGTTGCGTATAAAGAAGTAAAAAACACAAGACTACAAACGGCAGCGGCTTGTGGATGCACCGCAGCTAAAATCCCTAATAAGGTGGCAACTCCTTTTCCACCTCTAAATCCTGCCAAAATAGGAAAGATATGTCCTAATAATGCTGCAATACTTAAGGTGAGTTCAAAATTTACATATTGCTGTGTATTTGGCAAATATTTGCCAGTAATTAGTACTAATTTAACTGCTAAAAATCCTTTTAACGTATCAATTAAAAATACTGGAATTCCTGCTTTAGGACCTAATACTCTAAAAGTATTCGTGGCACCAGCATTTCCACTACCGAAATCTCTTACATCAACACCAAACATCAATTTACCAATCCATACCGCAGACGGTATCGAACCTATAATATATGCTAGCAGCAATAAGCTGATATTTTGAAAATTGATCATGAGTTGCCAAAAGTAATGACGAAAATCAATTTTAACCCTATTTGTGTCGTTCGATCAAAAGTTATTCATCAAATCATTAAGAATGAGGAGTAATTACAATTTGAAATTCATATTGTTGATTATTAATTTCTCATCTTTTCATTTTTTCTGGACGTATATATTTAGTTTCCACTAAATTTCTTCATGAATTCCGCCTTTTTGCGATCCGTACTCATCATGAATTCGTAGGGTGATTTATCTCCCTTCGTATCAGCAACTCGTTTATCAGGCTTCATCTTCTGGATAGCATCATTAAATTGTGAATCCGAAGATATCGCTTGCATAATACCTCGTGAATAATTGAAATACCACCATGTTGCATTGTCCGACTCGATATAAAGATTCATAATATCACCGCCTTTCTTGCGCTGTATTTCCATCGATCCTTTCATCGACCGACTAATTGTTGTTTTGTTGATAAATCCAATACCAATTGGTCCTTGCGACTTATACGATTGGCTTTCTTTGTTCCAGATCATTTTTAGATCGGTAAGGAAAATAGTTTGATGCAATTCTTGTGGAATTTTTTTGGGAGCACCGTATAAATTGAATTCCGCAATTAACTTGTCGGCACGTTCTGTTCCAATAAGTTCTTTCATTCCTCGCGTCCAAGTAGTTCTAGTATCCACTGTTGGAGTTAAAGTTGTATTGGTTTGGATTAATTCAATCATGGATTTAAGTGCATCATCGTTGAACATAAAATCAAGTCCCATCAGTAAATCAAATGTCGTTGAATCGTTATTGGTGTTGTTGGTTACATTTCCAACAACAGTTGTTGTAAACTGTCCGAAATTAGTTCCGAGATTTATTTTTCCCTCCCCGTAAACTGTACAATTTGCATCGTTTAAAGCAATTAAATTTCCAGGTTCTTCAGGACTTACTAATTTCTCTTTTTGGGCAACTTTATATTGACGATTTTTTTCATCATAAGAAAGAAATCCTTTAGCACTAATTAAATCGATATCAGCAGTTCTTTGTTTTGGAGATAAAAATGAAGAATAAAAACCTGTACTATCAGCAGCAATTGAAATAGCAACTGAAAGTTTTTCCAAATTCTCATTGCGTAATTCTTCGATAGGGATGTTCACACCTTTTGGATCAATATCTGAACGGAAGCTGAACCAACTAGCTTTTAATTTATCCTCACAACTATGATTTACTTTTGCGAAACCATCAAAGTTAAGAAGTGGATTCGCTGCAGTAATATTTACTTTTCCTTTATATTGAATATTGGTATTCAACATGAAAATACTACTATCAGGAATTGAACCATTGGCGAATGTTTGTAAAGAGGTATCTATCGCTATTCGATCGAGTGTAATTAAATGCTTCACCTTTGCTTGATCTAAATAAGCATACGAACCTGATGCTGTATAATCTTTCCTTCCCAATATTTTTACTGATGCATTGGTTATCGTATGGAATTTTGTTGTGGTATTCGCTACAATGTTTGCATCATTTAATGTACGCATGTTTGCATTTCGCTCGATAACTATTGTTGCTGTATCTTTTGGTTGTACGGAAGCATCAGCAACAAGAATCTCTTTTACTTTTCTAGCCTTTATCAGATAATCAATTAAACTATATCGTGCTAATCCAGCATTCCATCGAAGTGAATCTTGCATAGGATTAACAGAAACAAAATCAGAACCTTCAATATTTAATTTTGTATTGTCTTTGTAATCTTCCCCGAATTCAACCTCTTGTTTATCAATAAACCATTTAAATTGTGCTATAAAACAGATATATTGATTCAACGGGAAACTAACATACGAACCCTTTCCATTGGAAATGAATTCGCCATAACGTTTAACTAAATCAATTCTAGATTTTACGTTTTTAGTTTGTATTGCTAACACTTTCTCATCATCAGATTTTAATTTAAAATCTGATGTGTCAGCACCATAAGCTTCTTGTTTGAAATAAAAATTATCCGAAAACAATTCAGACTCGCTAAATAAAGTATTACCATTTCCTCCTAATCCTTTCGCTGCTAAAACTAAATTTCCATCAAGGTGAACTTGCTTATCGTAAATCGAAAGATTGTCCTTCAATTTATACACGTACATCTTGTCTTTTTTAGGTCGCCAGTTGATATATACCATTTGTCCTTCTGCTTGTGGGAAACCAACAGCGGCGACAGTTTCTTTTCTCAATGCGAAGTTTGAACTATCTGCATTCGTTGAATCTGGAAAAAATTTAATAGACTTCGAATCAGAAGTAGAACTTAAATATTCAATTGTTCCATTTCCAACTAGTCCTTGATAACTTAAATCAATATGGTTGGTAAATTTTCCCTTTCCACCATACATTGAATAACCTTCTGCCGGACTATTTCTTTCAAAACCAAACGAGTAATCAGGACGTATCCTAGCTACTTCTTTGATAGTAGGAAATATTCCTGCTGATTCAAATTCACCTTCAAACTGTAATCCTCCTGCAGCAAAATTGTCAAGCGAGTCGATTGTAAAAGGCTCCATCTTGAAGTAGAATTTATCTCGAGCATAAACACCATTATAAATGGATGGATGATCATAATAAACATACGATTCCTTCTCACTTGTAAAAGTTGGATAGCCAGGATAGTTTTTTCTACTCGATTTATTCATGGATGAATCGATGAACAGAGTTCCAGAAACATTTTGCAAGGTGCTTTTTAAAGGTATAAGCTTTGGGTTGCCATTCTCATCAAATTCGGTTTCCGAAACAACTTTCAATCGAATGGAATCAACATTAGTTAAATCAAATTTGAAATCGTCATAATTAAACTTAAATTTCTTTCCATAAAAATCACTCCTACCAGCGTGTACTCGGCCTGAAAATTCGAAGTCACGATTTTTTTCTAGTTTTAATTGTTGTTCTGTCGGTACAACATATACTTGTTGTGAATCGCTTAAAATTATTCTTGAAACACCTTGTAAATCTAAATCGAAATTTAATAAAGAAATTTTCCCATTTGACTTTGCAGAAATCACTGATTCAATTTCAATTTTATCATAATCAGTTTTGTTACTTCTTGCTGATAAATAATAATACAATTTGTCCGATATGGTTGCTTTGTCGTCTTCAAAATCGTAAGCTACAAACCCTTTATTCGCTAGAAAAATTAAGAGTGCTCTTGCCTGTTGTTCACTTGTACGTAAAGATTTTGCTAAATCAGGAGAATAAATATTTCTACTATTTTTCTCTGCATATTGCTTTAATGTAAACAGAGGACTAACATCCGCTAAACCTTGAATTTTTTGAAAACGTTCATCGGTATATAATTTTGAAGATTCCAAAACCATTTTACTTTCTCCGGCTCCTGATAGCATTTTCAATTCCATAATTGGATCATCAATTTTCCAATAGATTGCATCAACGTACATATCCATTTGATGAAATGAATTATAAAATGGCATCGATACTCCAGATTGTGGATCACGAATTAAACTTAACTCTCGATCTTTATTTACATATTTTAATTGCAAGGAAGGATGGAATATAGAATCCTTATCCCAATAAATTGTTACGGATGCATTGTCCGAACTTATTCTTTCTGGTCGCACTACAAAACTCCTAGCACGTGCGATAAGAAAAGGTTTTCCATTTCTTTTAAATATTAAAGTAGCTTTTTCATCCTTTGTTCCTGAACCAATCATCTTCGCACCATGCAATGAAAATCCTCCAACATAATCAGCATCCTTTATAAGTTCTTTAATTCCTAATCCTAAATTATAGCTGTCGAATCGAGGGTAGCTTGCATTGTCAATAGTTACATTGGCTAATAATTTCTCTGTCACTTTTCCGATGAGTGGATCCTTAAAATATTTCTTGTTATAAAGTACTGCCGAATCTGCTGTCCAGTCGGAACCTGTTACATCGATTAAAGAATTTTTTAGTTCAACATACGTTGCTGTTTGTTCTAATCCTGCTCGAGTCCAGTAAACTTTACCGCCGTTCCCAACAAATATTTTTTTGAGTGGATCATAATATCCCTTAATGCCATAAATTACACTGCTGTCATTTTTTGCAAGACACGTTAAATTCATGGTAGGAAAAACTATGCGTGGTAGTGTATCAAATTCAAAAGTGTAATTTCCAGTCCCAGCTATCCATTGTGTCGATGACGATTGATACAATGTATTGGAAACAAAAAGGCCAGAGCAGATTTCAAGATAATCACTATAACGTCGTGCTGTTGCACCAAGCATTTTATCTAAACTATTATTCCAATTTTTAAAGGTCTCCATATCACGACCCGATTTACTGAATCCTATTAATGCTTCTATGTAATTACTGAAATCAGGAAATGCTTTTAAACGTTTCTTCAACATGTTATTCGCAGTTTGAACAATAATAGCATGTTGCTCTGTAGAAAATTTCCCTTGCGTCCACATAGGTTCAAAAAGGTTCAACAGCTTTTCTGCATCCTTCTTATTCGTTGCTTCTAAAAATGTTCCTAACTCTTTAACAAAAGTTGTAGGATCATTACTAAAACTCTTTGGTCCTTGTGCTAATAAATTATTAGTGATGCTTATAAAAAATAGTAGAAATAATATCCGTTTCATAATTTAATTTATTCTAAATAGATGTCTTATTGCTTAATGAATTCTGCACAGCACCAATCGCTTTTAACAATATGTTTTACATAGTTTAATCCCAATGAACTAGCTTTTTCACGTATAATTTTTAAATCTTGTTCGTAGTATCCGCTTGTAAGAAGAATTCCATTTTTATTTAGCATACCGGAATAAAAAGGCAAATCATTTAGAATAATATTTCTATTAATATTTGCTAATATAATTTCGAATTTTCTTTCTGCAATAGTTGTTGATTCACCAATTAATGCTTCCATTTGAGGGAGGCCATTTCGAATTGCATTTTCCCGAGAATTATCTACGGCATTATTGTCGTTATCTACTGCTAAGGCTGATTTCGCTCCAAGCTGAAGAGCCAATAATGCTAAAATTCCTGTGCCACTTCCCATGTCAAGCACTGATTTGTTTTCAAAATCCAATAACAACATCAATTCCATAACTTGTGCTGTTGTAGGGTGATGACCTGTGCCAAATGCCATTCTCGGTTGAATAACAAGTTCATGCTTATAACCAGCATTAGGTGGATGAAATTCTGCTCTCACATATATCTTATCCGCAATAACTTCTGGTTGAAAATTCGATTCCCATACCTCATTCCAGTTTTTCCATGGTATATTAGTAATCTTATGCTCAACGGTATAACTCGCATCAGATTGCTCCTTTAGAAGAAGCACCAGACGATTTTCGTCGTAATTTTGCTCTTGAATGTAGGCTTTCAACCCGTCAGTGGTGTCTTCAAACATATCAAACCCAATCTCTGATAGGTGGTAAGTTAGGATTTCAGTGTAAGGTTCACGAGGTTTTATCGCCAGTATAAGTTCCAAATATTCCATGTGTTAAAAGTAGAATTTTCACCAATCTCGATCCAAACATTCTCGTAAGGTTATTAACATTAAATGTTATTTTATTTTATTAAATATTTTCTAAAATTGTCCAAATTCCCCATTAAGATGTTGAACTTTGACTTCACTAAATTTATGAGAATTATTAGTTTTGTAAGAAAAAATTTATTCTGATTGTTATGAATGAACGGTTACAGAAAATGATGCATTTTCTAGCAGGTGTGTTGGTGATTTTGCATGGCTTAGAAGATTTCGAATCAGGCTATGGCTCCATATTTTTTTACCTTGTAATGGGTTTGACCATGTTGACCTTGGCTTTCTTTCAACATGGGATGGAGAAAAAAAATCCTAAATTATCTGGCATAATTTATTGGGTTGAAGCGATTATTATATTCTTTATTGCTTTTGCAAAATTCGAAGAATTTAAAAAGTTTTTGCCATTGGTTTATATTGGAATTGGAATATTGTATTTTGTTTCTGGCTATTCGATGATTATAAAAAAAATAAAAAAACGCTAAAATGAATTGTATTTTAATAATAAATGCGAAAGGAATTGTTCAGTATGGTAGAAGTGGCGTTGTGAAAGGTCAATCGATGAATAGTTTGCCGGTTTTAGAAAATGGTTGGATCTTAATTGAAGGAGATCATATTCATTCCTATGGTCACATGGATGAAGTTTACCATGGTTTAGTAACAGACGTAATTGATGCTACTGGTTGCTATGTATTGCCTTCTTGGTGCGACTCTCATACACATATCGTATATGCAGGTTCGCGTGAACGCGAATTTGTGGATCGCATTCATGGATTAACCTATGAAGAAATAGCAAAACGAGGCGGTGGAATTCTAAATTCAGCGAAAAAATTACAAGAAACTTCTGAAGATGAATTATTCGACCAGGCATGGGTGCGTTTAGAGGAAGTGATGCGAACTGGAACTGGTGCTATAGAAATAAAAAGCGGATATGGTTTGTCGTATGATGCAGAATTGAAAATGTTGAATGTCATCAAAAGATTAAAAAAAGCTTCTCCATTAACAATAAAAGCAACTTTTTTAGGCGCTCATGCTATGCCTATCGAATTCAAAGAAAATAGAAATGCATATATTGATCTTCTGGTAAATCGTTTATTGCCAGAAATTGCTGATAAGAATTTAGCAGATTATAATGATGTTTTTTGTGATCGTGGTTTTTTTACTATAGATGAAACGGATCGCATTTTAGAGGCTGGAAACAAATTAGGTATTCAACCCAAAATTCATGCGAATGAATTGGATTATTCTGGAGGAATTCAAGTGGGTGTGAAACACAATGCGCTTTCTGTTGATCATCTCGAATTTACCGGAGAAGAAGAAATTAAATGTTTACAGAATTCCGATACAATGCCAACATTACTTCCAAGTACCGCTTTCTTTTTGAAATTGCATTATCCACCCGCTAGAAAAATGATTGATGCCGGTTTACCCGTTGCGCTCTCTAGCGACTATAATCCTGGTTCATCACCTTCAGGTAAAATGTCGTTTATCCTTTCATTAGCTTGTTTAAATCTAGGAATGACACCAGAGGAAGCCATTAATGCAGCAACATTAAATAGTGCGTATGCAATGGGTGTGATGAATGAACTTGGTAGTTTATTGCCAGGTAAAAAAGCTAATTTATTTATTACAAAACCAATTCCTTCGTTGGCGTTTATTCCTTACTCTTTTACAGCTGATCCCATTGATAAAATTATTATTAATGGAAAATTGCAATGAGTTCGATGAAGTTAAAAATTTATGATGAAAATAATATTTTATCTCTAACAAAGAATAGAGTTGGAGAAACACGTTTAGGCGAAAAGGTAAAAACGTTACGTGTTAATTCGAGTCCCAATTTTATTAATGAATTATCAAATTCTAAATCAAAGTATGTTTTATTAGGATTGCCAGAAGATATTGGTGTTCGCGCGAACTTCGGAAGAGGCGGCGCATATTCTGCATGGCAACCTTCTCTCCTTACCTTGTTAAATGTTCAGAGTAATCATTTATTAGTTGGTGATGAATTACTTATTCTTGGACATGTTGATTTCTCCGAAGTTATGGCTGAATTTAAAGATGCAGATTTTACAGATTTAGAAATAGTTAATAAAGCACGAGCTTGTGTCTCCGAAATAGATGAAGTAGTTTATCAGGTTGTTTTGCAAATAATAAAAGCGGGAAAGGAACCTATCATCATAGGTGGCGGACACAATAACGCCTATCCAAATTTAAAAGCAGCAGCGGAAGGATTACATGCACTTAGAAAAACTAATTCTAGGAAAATAAATTGCATTAATTGCGATGCACATAGTGATTTACGTCCGCTTGAAGGTCGGCATTCAGGAAATGCTTTTAATTATGCTTTTAAAGAAGGAATTCTTGATCATTATGCAATGATTGGTTTACATGAAATCTTTAATACAGAACCCGTATTGGAGTTGATTCGAAATGAACCAAAATTCAAGGCACTTTTTTTTGATGATATATTTGTAAAGGAAATTTATACTTTTAAAGAGGCCGTTCATCAAGCTATTAATTTTACTTCCAATAATTATACTGCATTGGAATTGGATATTGATACCATTCAAAATATTCCTTCAAGTGCAAAAACTTCGAGTGGAATAAGTACAATACAAGCCCGACAATTCGTATATGAAGTTGCAAGTAAATCTAACCTTGCCTATTTTCATCTCGCGGAAGCGGCGCCAGTTTTATCGCATATTAAAACAGATTTAAAAACGGGAAAGCTCTTAGCTTATCTTATTACTGATTATATAAAAGCAAGAAATTCTTGGCATAACCAACACCTATGAAACAATTAATTGAATGTGTGCCTAACTTTAGTGAAGGCAATGATCTTACTATTATCAAGCAAATTACTGATGCAATGGAATCAGTAGAAGGTGTTCAATTGTTGAATGTTGATCCTGGAAAAGCAACCAATAGAACTGTTGTAACAATTGTTGGCGATCCGGAGGCCGTTGTGAATGCTGCCTTTTTAGGAATACAAAAAGCAGCTTTATTAATTGATATGTCGAAGCATAAAGGGGAACATCCCCGCATGGGTGCTACGGATGTTTGTCCCTTTATTCCTGTTGCTAATATTTCTATAGAAGAAACTACCGCTTGGAGTAAAAAACTTGCGGAACGTGTTGGAAAAGAATTATTAATTCCAGTTTATTTATATGAAGAGGCACAACCCAAAAAAGAACGTAGTAATTTGTCGGTTATTCGAGCAGGTGAATACGAAGGGTTTTTTAAAAAGATAACGGAACCAAATTGGAAACCTGATTTTGGCCCATCCGTTTTCCCCGAAAAAAGTGGAGCAACGGTAATAGGTGCGCGTGATTTTTTAATTGCATACAATGTAAATCTCAATAGCAAATCAGTTAAGCGAGCTAATTCAATTGCATTTGATATTCGGGAGGCTGGACGTGCTAAATTGGATGATAATGGCAAAAAAATACTGGATGTTCAAGGAGAAGAAGTTCGGATTCCAGGAAAATTAATTGGCGTAAAAGCGATCGGTTGGTTTATTGAAGAATATGGAATTGCACAAGTATCCATTAACATTACAAAATTTAAAGAATCTCCTTTACACCTTGTTTTCGAAGAGTGTTATAAATCAGCTTACGACCGTGGAATGCGTGTTACTGGCAGTGAGTTAATAGGATTAGTACCCTTATCATCGATGTTAGATGCTGGGGCATATTTTTTAAAGAAACAAAAATTATCTGCAGGTTTAAGTGATGCGGAGTTAATTCACATTGCAGTTAAATCAATGGGACTTGATGAACTCGGACCCTTTGATCCAAACAAAAGAATTATTGAATATGTTCTTGAAGGCACAGCTGGTTCTCCATTGGTAAATATGAAATTAAATGCTTTCGCTGATGAAACTGCGAGTGAATCACCAGCTCCAGGTGGAGGATCTATTTCTGCGTATGTAGGAGTATTAGGCGTTTCATTAGGAACGATGGTTGCAAATTTGAGTGCATCGAAAAAGGGTTGGGAATCGAAATGGGAAGAGTATAGTGATTGGGCTGTAAAAGGTCAAGCTTATAAGAAAACCTTATTAACGCTTGTTGATGAAGATACAAATGCCTTCAATTTAATTATGGAAGCTTTTAAATTGCCGAAGTCAACAGACGAAGAAAAAGCTACAAGGAAAAAAGCTATTCAAGACGGAACAAAGAAAGCTATCGATATTCCTTTTAAAGTAATGGAAGTTGCTTCACAAAGTATGGAAGTAATGGAAGCAATGGTGCATTCGGGAAATCCAAGTTCTATTACAGATGCAGGAGTAGGAGCCTTGTGCGCGCGAACTGCTGTGATAGGAGCTCACCTAAACATTAAAACCAATGCAGGAAGTTTCAACGACAAAAATTATCTTAAAGATATTTTAGATAAAGCTGCATCAATTGAATTAAATACTATAGAAACTGAAAAGCGAATTTTAGAAATGGTGAACAAGGTGATTGAAAATAATTAAAAATTACGAATTAAAAATTAATAACCAGACAACGAATAGCTGATACTTAACCACAATTACAGTAAATAGATTTGTAACGAAAAGCCCACAGCAAAAATTTTGCTGTGGGCTT
>JANXSD010000049.1 GCA_025352785.1 Bacteroidota bacterium | reverse complement strand
AACTCCCAATCCTATCTGCCCAGAAATATTTAAGGAATTAGTATTTGACTTAATGTCTGAAGTTGAATTAGGTGAAACGGATTCAGCTTTCGATAATAACGAAAACTGCGGACCAACTTCAAAATAAAATCCACTTTTTGTAGTTAAACGAAATAAAACTGGAATATCAATGTATTTTAACTTTGTTTCACTTTCGAAAGAAGACTCTAAGGGTGTACCCGGAAAAATTCTATTCGTATATTTTTGATTTACAGAAGCCGACATAATTCCTAGATATAGGCCTGCACCTTCTTCTGAAGTAAAAACACCAGAAACTCCGAATTGAGGAGCAAAAGTTGATTTGTAGTCTAATTGATCACCTGCATCTGATACTAGTTTGTTAAAAAGCCAAGTTGAATTGAAGGAACCTTCTATTCCCGCTTTAAGAGTTTGTGCGTTGGCATTGTGAATAAATCCTATTGAAATTAGGATCAATAATAGTCGTTTCATGGATATGTGGTTTAGTTATCTTTGGCGCAAAGTAAATCAAAATCTTAATTGGGTAATATTATTAAATGAAACTACTAGCTGAAAAAAATGTGCTTATTACGGGAGCTTCTCGAGGAATTGGTAGAAGCATAGCAATGGAGATGGCTAAACAAGGGGCTAATATCGCTTTTACCTACTTATCATCTCCAGAAAAGGCACTTGAACTGGAACTTAAATTACAACAAACTGGAATTAAAGCTAAGGGTTATCGTTCTGATGCGGCTGATTTTAAAGCTGCCGAAGAATTAATCGCTTCAATTCTAACTGATTTTGGATCGTTAGAGGTTGTAGTGAATAATGCAGGAATAACAAAAGATAATCTTTTAATGCGCATGACAGAACAGCAATTCGATGATGTAATCCGCATTAATCTTAAATCGGTTTTTAATATTACCAAGGCTTGTCAAAAACCAATGCTTCGCCAACGTAAAGGAAGTATCATAAATATTAGTTCTGTTGTTGGAATTAAAGGCAATGCAGGGCAATCAAATTATGCAGCATCTAAAGCAGGTATCATTGGGTTTACAAAATCAATAGCATTAGAATTAGGATCAAGGAATATCCGTTGTAATGCTGTTGCACCAGGATTTATCATTACTGAGATGACTGATGCATTAACAGATGAAACTATCAAACATTGGAATGAACAAATTCCTTTAAAGAGAGGAGGAACACCAGAAGATGTAGCAAATCTGGTCATTTTCTTAGCAAGTGATAATTCGGCTTATATTACTGGTCAAGTTATTAATGTTGATGGTGGAATGCTCACCTAATATAAATTAGACTTCCTTGTTTTCCTGTTAAATCATTAAGTTTATCGTTCATCTCTATTGAATGGTCGATTTGTTTTAATTTCGAATTGAATAACTCTTAATTTCATCCACACATTTTAAATTACTAAAGCAATAATTCTTACTATGAAAAAAATGTTCTGCTTATTAGCAATCATCGTCACCTTTAGTGAGGGGATAATGAATGCGCAGCAACCAAAAGGCAATATTCTGCCTTATCCAATTTACCAACACAAATTGCCTAACGGATTAAATGTTGTAACAGTTCCTTACGACAGTCCTGGGTTAGCAGCATTTTATGTTGTGATGCGTGTAGGTTCACGTGACGAAATAGAAGTTGGTAAAACAGGATTCGCACATTTCTTCGAACACATGATGTTTCGAGGAACGGAAAAATATCCGAAAGAAAAATACAGTGATGCATTAAAGGCAACTGGTGCTTCTGCGAATGCAAATACATCGTTAGATAGAACTCTTTATCACATGACAGGTAATGCTGCAATGTTGGATAAAATGTTTGAATTAGAATCAGATCGTTTTATGAACTTAAAATATTCTGAGCAAGATTTTAAGACGGAAGCTGGCGCAGTAAAAGGAGAATACACAAAAAATTCTGCAAGTCCGTATGAGCAGTTAGACGAAAAAATGAATGATGTTGCTTTCACATCACATACGTATCAACATACAACAATGGGATTTTTTAAAGATGTGGTAGATATGCCAAATCAATATGTTTATTCGCAAGAATTTTTTAAGAGATTTTACAAGCCAGAATATGCAACAATTATTGTTGTAGGTGATGTAACTCCGGAAGCAATAAATGCATTGGCTGCAAAATATTTTGGTGTGTGGCAGAAAGGTGATTTCGCAAGTAAAATTCCAGTTGAACCTATTCAAACGGAAACACGTTACACACATGTGCAGGTTCCTAATTTTCCTCCAGTAGTTAGTTTGAATTACAAAGCACCTGCATATAAAAATAATGATGTAGAGATGCCCGCTCTTGATTTACTCAATTCAATTTTATTTTCTGAAAAATCAGATCTATATAACAAGTTAGTAGTTGCTGAACAAAAAGCACGAAGTATCAATGGTGGTGCAACGAATTCTCGTGATCCTTATTTAAGTCAAATCTCCGCTTCGTTAGTGAATGCAAAAGATATGCAATATGTAAAAGATCAAATTGTTGCTGCGATTGAAAAATCGAAAACAACTCCTGTTGATGCAAAAGTTTTAGCAGATGCAAAATCTCGATTACGTTATAGTTTCGCCATGGGAATTGATAGTCCAACAAGTATTGCAGAAGCGTTAAGTTCTTACGTATGGGTTACTGGTGATCCTGAATCAATCAATAACGAATATGTGATGTATGATAATGTTACTGCTCAAGATATCATGAACGTTGCAAAGAAATATTACGTAAATACCGGCCTTACTGTTGCAACCATTTCCGGAGATGCAAGTTGCCCAGTTAAATAAATCTCAATAAGAAATCACGCTATGAAAAAAATATTCTCACTATTACTTGTCCTTTTTGCGTTGGTTGCAAATGCTGCTGATGTTGTCGAATTAAAATTACCAAAATCTGATCTCGTTGTTATCAAGATTATGTTTCGCAATGGATCCATCGCTGATCCAAAAGGAAAAGAAGGTTTAACATCATTAACAGCAAATACTATTGCTGAAGGTGGGACCAAAGAAATGACAAGCGCCCAAATTAAAGATCTCATCTATCCATGGGCTGCAGAGTATTCTGTTTCTGTAGATAAAGAAGTTACCATCTTTACTTTTGAAGTGCATAAAGATCATCTAACGAAATTTTATCCTATCATAAAAGGATTGATTTTAACACCACGATTTGCAGAAGATGATTTCAATCGTGTTAAATCAAATGATCAAAATTATGTTGATGAAGTAGTGCGTTCTTCCTCTGATGAAGAGTATAGCAAAATGACGTTGGAAGATTTATTATTCCGTGGCACAAATTATCAGCACATGGTTAGTGGAACTTCTTCAGGAGTTAAGAGTTGTACTATTGCGGATGTAAAGTCGCAATACGCAAATGCATTTGGAAATGCTAACATGACAATAGGCATTGCTGGAAATTATACACCACAATTTTTGGAGCAATTAAAGACAGATATGAATTCGCTTCCTGTAGCAAAATTGGCATTACCAATTGCACAAAAAGGTAGAACTCCAAATGGAATTGAAGTAGAAATTATTGCGAAAGATAATGCTCTTGGATCAGCAGTGTTTACTGGTTTTCCAATGGACATTACTCGCTCGAAAGATGATTTCGCTGCGTTGATGATTGCTAATTCCTGGTTAGGTGAACATCGTAAATCATACTCACGTTTGTACAAAAAAATTCGTGAACAACGTTCCATGAATTACGGTGATTATAGTTATATTGAATGGTATCAAAATGGCGGACAAAATATGTTGCCACGACCAGGCTTTCCGCGCTCAAGTAATTATTTCTCGATATGGCTTCGTCCTGTACAAACTGCAAAAGGTTTAAAAGGTCAATATCCTGAATTAAATACAATTGAAATTGGTCATGCACATTTTGCATTGCGT
>JANXSD010000015.1 GCA_025352785.1 Bacteroidota bacterium | reverse complement strand
GATTAATTTAAATTCACCAGCCGTTAAATTTAATAGTTATCGCACATAAGTACTTGTATTAAGTGACGTGAATTCCAAATCAGTCGTTCCTCCAAAATTTACATTTAAAATCCCATATTTATGTTTTGTTTGTGTGGCAATACCTACACCTAAACTGGTAATCACTTGATTGTCGATACCATTGTATTCAACGATACTATTGGCATTTAAATCGAAATCCATATTTCCACTATAGTTAATCGTGGCATTTGTTGTACCATCATATAACCCGTAAGTATTTGCAGTTTTAATAGTTCCACCACTAGCTACATTTAAACCAGAATTCGTAGCAGTTCCGTTAGATACTATTTGATTCGTCCCTGTATTTAATATTCCACCATTTGCAATTGTTAAAAAGGTAGTTCCAGCAGTTGCAGAAGATGAAATTTGAAGATTGCCTGATGCAATCAATAATGTTGTACCACTATTGATGGTTTGTTTCACTTGTTGTATAGAATGTGTTGTAGCGGACCGCGTAAAGTTTATTGTTCCTGTTTTATTGAAATTTAATTGTCCAAATAATGTTCCTGTACCAGCTGCAGCGGATGTCATACTTCCAGTTCCACCAATTGTATAATTGCTGCCTGTTAAATTCATACTGTATATTCCAGTGCTACTTGTGTTATCACTGAAATTTATTGTGCCTGCAGATTGGTTAAAATCGCCAGCAATATTTACTGTAATATTTTCTGCAGCACTTGTGGATGAGTTATTATATAAATAAAACGTTCCTCCAGTTTGTGAATAGGTTCCTGAAATCGTTAGGTTAGAAGTTCCACCTTTTGTTTTAGTTGATAATGTACCACCACTCAATGATAAATTTCCTGTGATAGATATTGTTGCAGCACCAGCTTCAGCAGAAAAATAATTCGTTCCTCCAGTTACGGAAATATTTCCTGCATGATTCCAATTAAAAGTATGATTTCCATTATGAAATTTATTTGTTCCACCTGATAAAACGATATTACCTGTTGTCGAAATTGTTTCGTTTCCATAGGCAACATTGTTTGAAAATTCAGCAGATGCATTTCCACTAATTGATGTAGTACCAACTATGGTAGTGTTAATGCCTGCTAAGTTATTTACCGATGATAAATTTGCTAATCCATTTCCTCTAAAAATATCAGAAGTGTTTGTAAAATTAATACTCAAGTTCCCATTTACTAAAAATGTATTAGTGATGGAGGTGGAAGAAACTGCATAATAAACCATAAACACTCCACCAGAATAATTTATATTATTCATAGTGATGCTACAAGTTCCAGCTGCTGTTGTTGTTAAGTTCCATACCCCTCTAAAGTCACCATCCGATTGTGTAAAGATGCCAGAAACTGTCATCGAAGAGTTTCCATTACCAACACCAGTTACACCTGTATTCCAAATAAGATCAAAATATCCTTGATTGCTAAAATTACCAGTTATGGTTAATGAGGCAGTGCCATTTCCATCAACTATACTATAAAATTCACTGTAAATTGCTGCCGATTTCAATAGCGTTAAATTTCCACCTATAACTACTGTTGAATTTCCATTCCCTGTTTTACAACCATAAAAATATCCTCGTGTCAAATCTACGTTACCAGTAATATTCATAGAAACATTTCCATTATGAGTATTCGCACCAGTTAATTTTCCAGAATTTGTTATTGAAACATTTCCAGAAACATTCAAAGTGCAACTACCAGTACCTGAGGTATAAAAACAATTTAATTCACCTCCAATTATGGAGATACTTGCTGTATTTACAGTAAATGAACTAGGATGTGTTCCATCAAAGAAATCTAGATATGATGATGAATTTACAAGAATGATAGACCCAATATTCGTTGTGCTTATAGATCCTGATTCATCCAGAATCACATAGCTTGATTGTATCGTTAATGCACCAGTAACAGAACGTGTTTGCAAACTATTGTTCATATGCCATGTCCCACCTGTAATTATTTTCAGGTTTCCAAAATTGCATGATACAACAGTTCCTAAGCCCGTCGACATGCTATACCATTTACTCATGATTAACGTACTTGTTGATGCGAAGTTTTCAATTCCATTTGTAAATAATGTAGCACCAGCTGCAGTGTTAGTTGCAGGATTCCATGTAAAAGTTACATTGGGTCCTAATACAAATGCTGACCCCGCAGTAGACAGTGTAATGTCGCCATTCATAGTAATAGTGCCATTGTCAGTTAAACCACCTGTACCAGAAATGGTAAGTGTTTTATTTGTTCCTATAGAAAGTGTTGCATTTGATCCA
>JANXSD010000008.1 GCA_025352785.1 Bacteroidota bacterium | reverse complement strand
GTTAGCGCAAGCTTTATTCGGTAATCCTGATATTTTATTATTAGATGAGCCTACCAACGATTTAGATGTTGAAACGATTTCGTGGCTAGAAAATTTCCTTGCAGATTTTCAAAATACAGTGATCGTTGTTTCCCATGATCGACATTTTCTTGATGCAGTTTGCACGCATGTTGCAGATATTGATTTCAATAAAATTCAACTGTATACTGGTAATTATACTTTTTGGTATGAGTCAAGTCAACTAGCATTACGCCAACGTTCCGATCAAAATAAAAAGGTAGAAGATAAACGCAAAGAGTTGCAAGATTTCGTTGAAAGATTTTCTGCCAACGCTTCTAAATCGCGACAAGCAACGAGTCGTAAAAAGTTACTTGAGAAATTAGTTATTGATGATATTAAACCTTCAACAAGAAAATATCCAGGTATCATTTTCAAAGCTGATCGTGACTGCGGTGATCAATTACTAGCTGTTGAACATCTTACAAAAAATGATCCCGATGGAAATGTATATTTTTCTGATATCACTTTCAGCGTAGCAAAAGGAGATAAGATAGTTGTGCTTTCAAAAGAGCATAAAGCAATTACTACCTTCTTCGAAATCATTACGGAAGCAGAGCAAGCCGACTCAGGTTCTTTCTTGTGGGGAAGCACTATTACAAGGTCTTATTTACCCAATGAGAATAACAAATTCTTTACGGAAGATTATAATCTGATCGATTGGTTACGTCAATTTTCGAAAGACAAAGAAGAGACTTTCGTTCGTGGTTTTTTAGGGAAGATGTTGTTCTCGGGCGAAGAAACATTTAAGAAATCAAATGTACTTTCAGGAGGAGAAAAAGTTCGTTGTATGGTTTCACGTATGATGCTTACCAATGCAAATTGTTTAATTTTAGATGAACCAACGAATCACTTAGACTTGGAATCTATCACTGCGTTCAACGATGCATTAAAAGATTGGAAACATATCGCCCTCTTTACTTCTCATGATCATGAATTTGTATCCACAGTTGCAAATCGAATTATTGAATTAACACCAAATGGCGTAATCGATAAATACATGAGCTATGATGAATACTTGGCTGATGAAAATATAAAAGCATTGCGCGAAAAAATGTATGCTGGTGTTATGGAAACAGCAAACTAAATTTCTATCAATAAAAAAATCCCGTTGCAGATTAAATTCTCCAACGGGATTTTTTTATATTAATAATTATTACTTCCTATTTTTTCTGATCAAGCTTTTTCTCCTCAAGTAGATGTGCTGCAACTTCTAATTGTGCGTACCATTCTTCACCATACTTTCTAATCAACGAATCTTTTAAAAATTTATATACAGGAACCTTTAAACTTTTACCAAGCTTACAAGCCGCCGCACAAACATCCCATCGATCATAATTAACCGCATCATATAATTTGAATTTAGTGATTCGAACAGGATATAAATGACAAGATACAGGTTTACGAAATGGGATTTTCCCTTCGAAAAAAGCTTTCTCAAATGAACATTTCGCAATTCCATTTTCAAATACAGTATATACACATTCACGATTTCCATGAACTAAAGGAGTAACCCAATCATTGTCACTATCAATCAAATAATGACCAAGCTTTTCAATACTTGCAATTGCATCTGGCTGTAAGTAAGGCTTAACAACTTCATAGTACTTATCGATTTCCTCTAACTCACTAATCTCTAGTGGTGCGCCAGAATCACCTGCTATACAACATTCTCCCTTGCATTTCTGAAGGTCACATACAAATTGCTCCTCTAAAACCTCTGTGGAAACCAATGTTTTTCCTATTGAAATCAAAATCTAGTCGTTATTAATATTGAAAGACAAATATACGACTGAAAAAAGTAATAATGCCAATAAAGAACATTATGTATAATTGAATCAGAAACAAGAAATGATTTTTTTTACTGACTTGGCAACAATAATTTTAGCAAAATTGTGTTAAGAAGAAATGTTTTTTAAATAAATCATTAGACAACTGAAATCAAATTAAAATCAGAGTAAAAGACATATACTTATTGTTAGATAAAAATTATTTGCCATATTTTAAATCCAAACAATTTTAATAAACCCCATAAAATGATTTAATCTTCATGATAACTAAAATTATATTAGTAAAATTAATGTAAAATCGAATAATAAGATTGTATGGATTTTAGAAAAAATACTCTTTCATGATAATTCTGTGATAATTTGTTTCGACTTTTGTGAAATATTAAATAATAAATATTCATTATTAAGGCATCAATTAATTCAAATAAAAAATATCAACATACAATTATAAATTTAGTGTTTTATCTAAAAATACAGAATCGTTCACAAAAAAATACTGTTATAATATGACAATTCAAAAAATAAAAAACAACAACTTTATCTTGATAGCTCTACTAGCAATCATCAATTCAAGTTGCGGTAATGCACAACCAAAAATGATTAATAGATCACATCCAAGCTTTACTTCCAATGAAGCAAAATATCCAATGCAATTATCGGATGCTGAATGGAAAGCGAAACTTACTCCTGAACAGTATTATATTCTTCGTCAGCAAGGGACTGAGTCTGCTACTACTAGAAGGCATGACCACTTCTATGAAAAAGGAATATACCACTCAACTGCTTCCTTACAACCTTTATTTAGTTCAGAAACAAAATTTGATTCTGGAACTGGATGGCCAAGTTTTTATGCTCCAATAAATACAGATGCTGTTCGTTTAATTGTTGATGATACCGATGGAATGCGAAGAGTGGAAGTAGTGGATAGTAAAAGTGGATCACACCTTGGACATGTTTTTGATGATGGACCTAAACCTACAGGACAAAGATATTGTATGAATTCTGCTGCACTTATTTTTGTTCCTGATGGCGGAAAACCTCCTATTGCATCAAAATAAATAATAAATAAATTATGAAATCATATATTTTATTAGTGCTCACATTAATTTTAATAACGTCATGCACTTACTCACAAAATTTAAATAACGAAATAAAAAAAGGTTCGACTACTCCGTTACCTAACGAAGCAATTGCAACATTTGCAGAAGGATGTTTTTGGCATTCTGAAATTGTGTTCCAGAGTTTAGCTGGTGTGCGTGATGCTGTTTCAGGTTATTCAGGCGGTACAAACCCAAGCCCAGATTATGAACTAGTAAGCTCCGGTGCTACTGGACATGCTGAATCTGTACAGATCTATTACGATCCTTCTGTAATATCCTTTGAAACATTAGTAAAAGCATTCTTTGCTAGCCAGAATCCCACAACGTTAAACAGACAAGGAAATGATGCTGGGACACAATATCGTTCAATTGCATTTTATAGAAATGCCGCTGAAAAGAATATTATTGATTCAGAAATAAAACGATTGACAGATTCTAAAAAATATTCAAGCAAAATAGTAACGGAGGTTGTTCCATTTAAGAAATTTTATCCTGCAGAAAAATATCATCAAGAATATATTTACAATAATCCAGATGAAGGATATGTACAGCATGTTTCAATCCCTGAATTTTTAAATTTCAAAAAAGAATTTAAAGCTAAATATAAATGAGTTTGTGCTTTTAATGATCGTTCTATTATAATTTTAATTTGCAATAATGAGATACTAAAATGATCTACTAATATGAATATGTTTCAGTAATTGAATTGTTTGCAGCTATCTGGTTAATAACGATTCGAATTCGTTAATTACAGATATGCTAAATCCATGAGATTAAAATTGAAAATGGCAACCAATTGCTAAATGGTATTCCGTAAAGAATGTTTGTTCCGATAGCTATCGGGGTCGCCATTATTTCTTATATTTTCCTCTTAGCTTCTCTCCTATTTCTGGGTATTCCTTTAAATTATGAATGAAAATTTTACTTCACATTTTTTTAATATGCGTTTCAATCAATCTTGCTTATAGTCTAGCTCTTCAATGTAAAAATACAATTCCCAATCATCCGTTTTCAATGTAAAACTTCCAACGAAATCTTTATTTAAATGTTGATCTATCCGGTAATCTAATCCTTTACAACTCCCAGTGTACTAACGATCTAATTTTCGTGAATATAAAATATATACTGAGGCCATTTGTTTAAAGTTAAAAAGGCTTCTTATAGCTAAGATGCCTATTGTACCCTACGGATTGGGATTATCGAACTTAATTGATGATTTTCAGTCACTTAGAAACCTGATGAATTCTCGTAATTGGAAATCGGTCTTTTAATTCAAAAAACGACCGCTTAACTCCTTTGAAGTTCAACACTTTTTTTCATCCTAATTGCAAGATTAGCGTTTAGTAAAAATCGTTCACGAAACCGTGAACAAGGCTAAATAGTGTACACTTTTGGAATATCCATCAATGTTCACTATATTTGCTTGTTCACGAAATCGTGAACGATGTAAATACAGCAAAAATGAACGAACACAATTTAGCTACAACAGCTTTGGAAAACCTCCAAAGAACTGCCCAAATAAAGGGCAAGTGGAAGCATATTGACCAAAAGAAGGCGGATCATGGATTGGATGGGCAAATAGAGCTTACTTATCATGAAAACCTCATAAAACTAAATGCTGGGGTTAAAAACAACTTACGTACTATTCATTTACCCTTAATCTATAAATTAGCGAAAGACCAAGCTCCGCTTATTATTATTGCCGATCACATTTTCCCTAAAATAAAAGAAGAATTACGAAAGCACAACATTGCATATTTGGAAGCCAACGGTAATATTTGGTTGAAATTCGGAAAAAATTTGTTGTGGATTGATGCAAATAAAACACTCCCCGAAGAGAAAGAAAAAATTAATCGTGCTTTTACAAAAACAGGATTAAAAGTTTTGTTCGATTTCTTGCGTGATGAAACATTGATTAATGTTCCGTATCGTGAAATTGCAAACCGAGCAGAAATAGCTTTAGGTAATGTAAATTACATTTTAAATGGTTTAAAAGAAAAAGGCTTTATTTTAAAAATGAATAAAGCCGAATATAAACTAACCAATAAAAAAGACTTGCTGAATACTTGGATGATAAAGTATGCAGATAAATTAAAGCCAGAATTAGAAATAGGAACATTTCGTTTTTTAAAAGTAGAAGATTTTACAAATTGGAAAAGGTTGCCAATAAAACAAGGTAAAACATGGTGGGGTGGCGAACCTGCCGGAAATTTATTTGCCGATTATTTAAAACCTGCGGTACTTACACTTTATACGCTCGAAACAAGAAACGAATTAATAAAGCATTACAGATTAATTCCTGATCCGAAAGGAAATGTTAAGGTATACAAAAAGTTTTGGAAGTACGATGAAGTAAACGACAATACCGTTCCGCCTTTATTGATTTATACAGATTTAATGAATACAGGCGACCACCGCTGTATTGAAACAGCACAAAAAATATACAATGAGCTTTTTAAAGAAAAATTTTGAGCGATTAAAAAAGGAAGGTCTTAAAGAAACTTTTGAAGTGTTGGAACTGGCCTTTAAAAAGTACGGCATCGACTATTATTTAATTGGTGCGCGAGCAAGAGATTTATGGACAGACCATATTGCACTTAGAGAGAAACGAACTACCGAAGATGTTGATTTTTGCATTTACATTAACGATCACGAGCAATACAAAACGCTTGTGAAAGATTTAGTTAAACTCTACGGATTTACAAGAGATGAGGAAGAACCTTATCGTTTTTATTTTAACGGAACAATTGATTTAATTCCATTTGGTGACATAGAAAAAGATGGAAAAGTATTGTTAGAAAATCCGCCTATCGAACTTTCTGTATATGGTACGAAAGAAGCAGTGGCTCATGCCGAAATTGTAGAGGGCGAATTTAAAGTTATTACTCTACCAGGTTTATGTGTGTTAAAATTAATTGCGTTTTATGAAAAGCCCGATAGAAGGGCGAAGGATTTAGAAGATTTTTATTTTTTGTTAGAGAATTACGGAGAAATAGCAGGAGACCAATTGTTTGAAGGCGTTGAACACGAAGATTTAATAAAAGACGATTTTGAATTAACTCTTGCATCAGCAAGATTACTTGGCAGACAAATTAAAAACATCGCATCGGGCAATCAGGAATTATCAATTAAATTAAGCCAGATTTTAGTAAGCCGTTTAAAGGGCTTTTCAGAATTAGAAATTGATTCAATGTATCAAATAAGAGATAGTGGCGATAAGTTGGTTGAGCGATTTAAATTAGTTACTGAAGTAATAAAAGGACTGAACGATTAAAATGCTGCTAGATTCGAAATTCTATATCCTTGCAACTTCCGGTATAAAAACAAACCAACTTTTGTGAAAATAAAATATATACTGTTGTCATTCTATTATAACTAAAAAGACCTCTTATTGGTAAGAGGTCTACTCTATTAAGTAAGGTAATAATGTAGAACTAAAGAACAACTCTTTAGCAAAAAGAGATGATTTAAGATCCCTTGAAATGATTCAACTTTTCAACCAACCACGCCAAGCCCCCATCTGATATTATTGTGTCATTTGCCCAATTAGTTTAGCCAGAAATCCCGGGAATACTTATTTTGTTGATGCACCAATAATCATTTTCGAATTTCAATCCAAATCCTCCACTTCCTGCAAAACGCTAACTTACATTTCTACCTTCTATTATACCGGTATAGTCTATTTCAAAACCGACATCCGCTATATCTTCAGCTATTTTCAATGATGCTATTTTAAAATGTTGCAATTTAAATGAGCTAAAAGCTTCCCTAAATGCTTCCATTTTCTTCACTACATCTTCCTGTTTTAAAATGCCCTTATTAAAATAAATTTCATTGGACATTGCCATAAAGGATGGATTTAGGCTTCTCTTTTTATTTAAAATCACTTCTAAGAACTCTTTACAATGATTTTTAATATCATTTTCGTGATTAGGATGAAACTCTTCATAAATAAAATTCTGTGTCATCCCTTCAATCATCATATCGTCAGTTTCTTCAAGAAATAATTCTTCTGTAATAAAACGGTATAATTCTCGATCATCTACTTTGCAAATGGTATCAATACACACTCCTTTTTGACCAAGCAGATTTAAAATTCTTTTTAGTTCGAAATTTATTTCAACTTCGAGAATTTCATTTAAAGGTTTGTATATTGGTTTCTCAATAAAATCATAAAGCATAATTCTTTTACTTTTTGCATAAGAATCTTCAAATTTTTGAACGTGATTTAGCCACTGCCCTTCCTGTTCTGGAGATAATTTATTTTCGGATGGCGAGAAAAAATTTGCACCATGCTCTAAAGAAAGTTTCATTTTCTTGATTTCGTTCTCTATCCTGAGTTTGTTAAGATCGTCTTCTTTGTTTTCCATATAATATCAAATATACATATAATTAGTTTTTTTATAAAAATCAGTTTTTATCGCCCAATAACTTCTTTTGTCGACCACCAATACGCTATGCTTTTCATTTTTTAAAAAAGCTGAACATTTATTTACAGAGGTTCTCAACAATGAATTTGAATATTACAAACTAAGCTCAAAAGTAACAGAACAGAAAGCACTTTTAGTTAAGTTGAAACAATTACTTTTAATAAAGGTAAAGATTCATTTTTGCCGTTCCTCCACCGATTACAAGAACTAAAACGATTCATCATTTTGTCAAAACTTAAAGAATTCATTAATTGCAATATTCCTTAATGAGATCATACGCGTGGGCAAATCCTAATTCACCAGCCTTACTTAAATCTAAACAACCTCCTTCTTTATCATTCAAATAAATTTTAAATAAACCTCGATTATAATAAGCCGCCGCATCTTCAGGCTTTATTTTAATTGCTCTAGAAAAATCTACAATTGCTCCTTGATAGTCTTCCAATTTGCTTTTCATTAACCCACGTACAAAATACGCATTTTCATAATCAATACCCAATTCGATTGCTTTTGTTAAGTCTACAATTGTTCCTCGATAGTCTTCCAATTTGCTTTTTGCATTTCCTCGATTATAATAAGCCTCCGCATAATCAGGCTTTATTTTAATTGCCCTAGAAAAATCTACAATTGCTCCTTGATAGTCTTCCAAATTAGATTTCGATAATCCACGTTCAAAATAAGATTTCGCATCAAAAGGATGCTCTACAATGGTTCTAGAAAAATCTACAATTGCACCGATATAGTCATTTAATTTAGCTTTCGCAAATCCCCGATAATAATAATAATAGGTAAGCTTCTCATCAGGATCTAATTCGATTGCTTTTGTATAGTCTATAATTGCTGCATTGTAGTCTTTAATGGAAAGATTATAACCACCATGAATAAAATATTTCTCAGCCGTCTGAGAATACCCAAAAACACTAATGATAATAAGTAAAATTACAAGTATCGCTTTTTTCATTTTCTGTTAAAATTTTTTAGTTAATAAAAAGAGGAAATGGTTTTTAAATTTCTGTAAATAACGGATCGGGTTTTGACTAAAGTTTAAATACAAATTTGTTTTTAATGTTGAGGTCGTAATAACTACCAAATGAATTAGCATTTTTAAATCCTTCCCAAATTTCTTTTGGCACCCCTGAATACAAATATTCTTGTTTATCTGTTGCAAGTATAAAAAACCCAGTTAGTCCATCACAACTATAGAATGATGCACATCTTACCCAAGAGCTTTTGGAAGTGTTTACGGTTTCGTGAATTTTAAAATGAGTGCCCTTAATTTTTTCAACTGCATTTTGATAGCTTGAATAATGTTTAGGAAGTTGATCACATTCAATTCCTCGACAAATTGAAGAATGCATAAAAAAAAGTAATAAAGAAAGTTGAAGGATTTTATTCATTGAGTCGTTAATTTAAGGTAAAACTTTTTGAATCCTTTTTCATTCGCAAATTAGATGATTTTTAATAAAATGATAATTCAAATATACTTGATTTACCCCCATGCCCTTTTAAAAGTCTACATTAACGCACACTATTTTTCACAAACTCATAATACTTAGAAATAAAATAATATTTCAAATGATCAAGAAAAGCTTTTACGAGTTCAACTTCAAAACAACTATATTCAAATGGAACAGCAATAAGTCAAGAGACTCACGTTAAAAACTTCTACTTATGATGATACCTAAAAACAAAAAAAGACCTTGCAAATGATTAGTTTACAAGGTCTTACAATTTTAATCCGTACCCAGTGCCGGAGTCGAACCGGCACGGTTTCCCACAGGTGTTTGAGACCAGCGCGTCTACCAATTCCGCCAACTGGGCATTAAGACGTAAAAATTCACATTTTCAAAGATCCTTTTAAACCTTATACACCAATTTATGTGGCTTTCGACCACAAAAAAAGCAAATTTGGGCTCAATCGGGGATGCGAAAATAGTAATTTTACAAGCGCAAAAAAGGTTTTTCACATACGATTGTTAATTCAAGGTATTTTTCCTTTCTTTGCACCCCTTTTTCCAACTAAATAAATGGCACGACA
This sequence comes from Bacteroidota bacterium, assembly GCA_025352785.1. Taxonomy (GTDB): domain Bacteria; phylum Bacteroidota; class Bacteroidia; order AKYH767-A; family OLB10; genus JANXSD01. Next base: position 1,024 of record JANXSD010000008.1, on the reverse strand, counting down.
AGTAAAGATATTCTCCGGTACAGAATCCCGTTACCTAGCAGAGCAAATCGCAGATTGCTACGGCGCACCTCTCGGTGATGCTAATGTGGCACGCTTTAGCGATGGAGAATTCTCGCCGTCATTTGATGAAAGTGTAAGAGGTTGCGATGTCTTTCTCATTCAAAGTACTTTTTCTCCAACGGATAATCTTTTTGAGCTGCTTCTATTAATTGATGCTGCAAAAAGAGCTTCCGCACATTATATAACAGCAGTTATTCCTTATTTCGGATTCGCTCGTAGTGATCGTAAGGATAAACCAAGAGTTGCAATTGCATCTAAATTGGTTGCCAATTTGCTAACTACAGCTGGAGTAACTCGAATTATGACAATGGACCTCCACGCTCCACAAATTCAAGGATTTTTTGATGTCCCTGTGGATCACTTAGATGCTTCTTCCATCTTTGTCCCCTATATTAAAAGCCTCGATCTTCCGAACATGATGATCTGTGCGCCAGATATGGGTGGCGTTCATCGTGCTCGTAGCTATGCTTCCTATTTTAGTGTTGATATGGCAATCATCGATAAACATCGTAAACGCGCTAATGAAATTGAAAGTATGCATATCATCGGCGATGTTACGGGTCGTGATGTGGTGCTTGTAGATGATATTGTTGATACTGCTGGTACGCTTACAAAAGCAGCTGGTTTATTAATCGACAATGGTGCTGCTAGTGTTCGTGCTTTTTGCACTCATCCTGTTCTAAGCGGACAAGCTTACGAACGTATTCTTGATTCAAAGCTTACCGAAATTGTGGTTTGCGATACTATACCACTGCGTAAGCCGTGTTCAAAAATTAAACAGCTTTCAACAGCTGCCTTATTTGCTAAATGTATTCAACGTGTATATGCGTACGAATCCATTAGCTCTCTCTTTGTAAAAGCATAATCTATTACATTACAATGAAAACGATTGAAATTAAAGGCACTCAACGCGCCGACATTAGCAAACAAGAAGTAAAAGTATTGCGTGATAATGGCAAAGTGC
>JANXSD010000133.1 GCA_025352785.1 Bacteroidota bacterium | reverse complement strand
CTATCGCTGCTGTTGCAATGGCTGTTGCAATGGCTGTTGTAATAAGAAGCTAGCTTTTTCTTATTCAACGGGAATGCAGTCTTGATCCAAATCAGACGTATCCCGAATAAAAATCATAAAAGATAAAGAGGAAATAATAGAACTTTTACGAGGGAAAAAATGATGTTAAAAGATAAAATAGAATTGCTTTTAAAGATTAAAAATATCAGCATGGAAAAATTAGCTGCAGATATTAAATTAACTCGTTCAGGCTTATCACGTGCATTAAAAAACGAAACTATAAGCTATAAGCATTTGAAATTAATCTGTCAAATATTAAAAATTTCATTTGCTGATTTAGAAGCCGAAATATTGCCAACTACAAAAAGTACCGAGGAAAGATTACAAGCACTGGAAATAGCTACAGGACTAAAAACCAGTTAATAATACTACAATTTGTAGGAGGTTTTGAGCCTACATTGCGTTTGAATTGAGAATTAATACCCGAAAATAATACCCCAAAATAATTGTTAAATAATTGATACTTAATACCAAATTAATACCATGAATGTCCTATCCCCGCTACCAACAGAAAGGGCATCAGCAATGATGCCTTTTTCTATTTTATTCGAGGTCGTATGTTCTTACTGATTGATATTGTAATACCAATTGCAAATATATTTTAGTCCAAAGATGCGATGTAATTTTTTTATCAAGATGATTTAAAAAATCGTTGCATAGCCTTTGCCTACGGAACTATTTTTTTAAGAAGTATTGATGAAAAAGGACAATTAGATTGGACTAAAATATATAGGCTGTTGGTATAAATACCGGGCAAAGCGTACCACTTTAATTTGGAGGATAACGGGCATAGTGTACCACTCTGTACTGACATTCTAGCGTATGTGTACTGCTTTCAAAAAGTTTGATGATAGGTACTATTTGATGATAGGTACTATAAGTTATTATTTGGCTTATTGCAAATACACCCGATCAATATGTAACCAAAATTGCACAGGAAAATTTTATTAGTCAGTTTATAGAAATTTTTCGATCCGATGAGGATGGTATGGTTCAGTATAATTGAGGTGCTAGGATTGAAAAACTTACTAGGGAATGAATATATTCTTGCTGCATTAAATCCGTATTTCGCTTATCAATTGATTGTAAATTACCTTGGCGGAACTTAGTTTAGCACCAATTGAACAACAATTACGTTTGGCACTACTTCAAATTATTGAGGATCGTTATTCACAAAAATCCGTTATCATAACTTCGCAATTACCAATCAATACATTATATGAATATCTTAGTGATCCAACATTAGTAGATGCATTTATGGATAGAATGTCAGCAAAATCTCATCTTCTGGAATTTTAAGGGTCATCGCTCAGAAAAAAAATAAAAAACAATTTTATTAAAAAATTACCTTCGAATTACTGATTATCAAACTGAAAAATTAAGTGGTGCACGCTTATCGGTAGAGAGGTACACTTTGTCCGGAATAAGCAATAATTCAATAAGCTATTTCAATGATTAATATAGGATACCATTCATAATTTCATGATTTATTTTATAGAACTTTGAACTATTTCATTTAGAATTTGATTATTTATTTTAAAAGAGTATATTTGGTTAATAATATTTATTACTACTTTATAGGTCTGAATTTAATTTTCACCCCATGTTTAAATGGTCACAAGAGCATGAATAATTACTTTAAAATTATCTTTTTTGTGCTTTTCCTCAATTTCCAAATTAAGGCTCAAGATCCATCGTTTTCTCAGATTGAGAATACTAATTTTTATACTCACCCATCAATGGTGTCAATTAATAAGGGCGTTGAAATCCAAATGGCACACAGAAGACAATGGGAGGGTATATCAGGAGGCTTTACAACCTCCTTTATTGGAGTGAATTATCAAGGGGCTAAAAAGATTGGTTATGGAATTTGTTTTTTAAATGATGAGGAAGGAATTGGCGCTTTAAAAACACAACAAACGGATCTCGTGTTTAAATATAAGTTGTATGGAAATTATTACAATTTAGATGCATTGATATTTGCAATATCTGTAGGATATACACAAAAATCTATAAACTGGGACAAACTAGTTTTTTCAGATCAGATTGATCCTGTATTTGGTATTTATAGAAATTCCGATCAGCTAGAACCCAAAAATGATATGGCAATATTTTTTGATGCAGGGTTTAGCTTAACTTATAAACGCAATTTCCGACTTGGTAATTTAAAACTTCCATCAAGATTATCATTATCAATACACCATTTAGGAAATCCTGATGAATCAATTCAGCAAATTAATGAGAAACTTCCATATAAAACTGATATTACTTACTCAACTACAATTCAACGGAACACCTTATATGGTATTCCATTATTAAATCCTGTAATTAGATTTGAAAAACAAGGAGAGATAAAAAAGATATCATTAGGCTCTTTAATAGGTTTTCTACATGAAAAAAGTCAATCTACTATATATACTGGAATTTTTTATTCTAGTCAATATTCCCCATTTAATACTCATAATACAAATGCTTTTATATTAACTATTGGTTATGAAAAAATAATTAGTCGTACTATTTACACATTTGGTTATTCATATGATATTATTACTTCTGGATTAAGGCATCAAAGTACAGGAGGTGTTCATGAAATAACCTTAGCAATATCATTTAACATGGAAGCGCGAGGATTTAAGCAACCATCTAATCTCTTTCAAAAATGTCCAAGAGGTTTATCAACTTTTTAAGAAAAGTTAATTGAGGAAATTAATTATTTACATGATAATGGATCTAAAATTAAAAATTAATAAATTGAAGGATTATTTATTATTTCATATTAACTTATAATTTTCAAATAATTGGTATACAGAACTTAATTTCGTCTCTATCAAATAGTTTTTTAAAAAAATAAATAAATGTCCAAAATTATAAGTAATTTTAAATTCATATTATTTTTTGTGCAAATTATTTTCATTCAAGTGAATGTATCTGCACAAAATTGTTATACCCCTTCTAATCTTTTGCAAAATTGCGGTGCTATAAATGTTACTGGAGGATTATGTAATTCGCAATTAATTTTCTGTATTGGTGACTCTGTTGGCGTTGTTAATAATTCTGGAGCTGGAATAGACTCAAGTTATATCTGTTGGGGAGACGGAACAATAAGTAAATTTGCGAACGTTTTTTCGGGTTGTAAAAAACATTTATATAAATTTCCGCTTGACAGTTGTGTCCCCAATGGACAAATAGGTCTTGAAATCCAACTTGGGATATTAAAATTATGCGGGAGTGGTCGAAGTTTTACTTATATTACCACACCAATTGCAATAAAATTTAAACCTAAAGCTTCTTTTTCATTGTCACCTAACCCCGCTTGCGTTTATGAACCAATTACAATATCAGATCAATCTTGTCCCAACGCAAATCCTAGCGCAAGTTACTTTTGGGATTTCGGTGATGGAAATACTAGTACAAGCCAAACACCATCACCTCATAGTTATTCCAATGCAGGAACTTACAATGTGACTCTTTCAATTACTAACAATTGTGGTACATCAACCGATTCTCATCCAATAACCATTAAACCACCAACTGTTGTTGCACCATTAATTTCTCTTCCAAATTCTTGTTCTCCTGCTAATTTTACTCCTGATGTAAATTCACAAAATGCGACTTCTTTTCTTTGGAGTTTTTCAAATGGTTCTGGAAACATTAACTTGCCACCAGATTCACAACC
>JANXSD010000075.1 GCA_025352785.1 Bacteroidota bacterium | reverse complement strand
TGCATCAACGGCTCACGCTGTTATGAAATTAAATAGCGAAGATAATGGAAATAGAAAATTTATATTAGTTCAGATTCCTGAGAATATTGAAGAAGGATCAAATGATTTTAAAGCAAACTCAACAGCGATAAAAGCAGGCTTTAAAAACATTTGTGAAATCGGAGAAGAGCGTATCCGAAGAGCAGCAAAAAAAATCAAAGAAGAAACCAAAGCTAATATAGATTACGGTTTCAGAGTTTATCGTTTGGATGAAAGTAATATGCAAGATGTGTATTACAAACCTCAAGATTATAAACAATCGGCATTAGATTTATTTGCAGATAATGTAAAACCTGATAGAACAGCCGATGATTTGTTAGCTCAAGTAATGTTAGATTGGGGTTTGCCGCTTAGTTTAAAAATTGAGCAAGTTACTATATCGGGTAAAACAGTTTTTAAAGTTGCAGCTAATTCCCTTTACGCATGTTTTGATACCGGCATTGATGAAAATTTTGCAAAAGCAATTGCTAAGGATTTGCCATTGCGAGTTGTGTTTCGTGATAATGGATTTAAAGATGATACTGCCAAAACAAATGTTAAACAATTGTTGAAACAACTTAGTCCTGAAACAGAAATGAAAGTAATTTAAATAATGGCATTACCAATAAACATACAAGACCTTGTACATGGTAACACCATTGAGTGGGAACGCCTCGAGTTTAAACGTGGATGGAATCCGGAAGATGTTCTTCATTCGATGTGCGCATTTGCAAATGACTTAAATAATTGGGGTGGTGGTTACATCATTATTGGAATTGCAGAAAATGAAGGTCAACCAATTTTACCTCCAGCGGGTTTGCAACAAAATAATTTGGATACAATTCAAGGAGAAATTCTTGAGCTTGGTCATAAAATTATTCCAAACTATTTTCCAATAACACAGCCTTACGTTTTAGGTGGTCAACATATATTAGTGTTGTGGTGTCCTGCTGGCGATAACCGTGCATATTCAGCACTTACAACACTAGGCAAGGGTGCACAACGCCAACCTTATGTACGAGTAGGTTCCAGTAGCATTATTGCGCAAGGAGAAACATTGCGAAGACTTCAAGAACTAACAGCAAGGATTCCGTTTGATGATCGTGTAAACAACCAGGCAACCATTCAGGATTTGGATCTTGGACTAATACAAGCACATTTACAAGAAATAAAGAGTGATCTTTTTTCTGAAATTACTAAAATTCCATTTGAAGATCTTTGTCGAACAATGCTCATTGCAAAAGGAGCACCCGAAGATTTGCGTCCGGTTAATGTTGGTCTTCTGTTCTTTTCTAAAGAGCCGGATAAGTTTTTTCCAAGAGCATGGATTGAATTAGTATGGCATGAGGATGGCTCCGGCAAGAAATTCAAAGAACATTATTTTAAAGGTCCATTACAAAAGCAATTGCGCGATGCATTGTCGTTTCTTAAGTCAAACATCATAACAGAACAAGTAATTAAAGTTTCAGATAAAGCAGAGGCAAATCGTTTTTTCAATTTCCCTTATGATGCTATTGAAGAAGCACTTTCAAATGCCGTATATCACAAGAGTTACGAAATGGGTTCGCCGATCGAAATACAGGTATGGCCTGATAAAATTGAAATATTAAGTTACCCATGTCCAGTACCACCTGTTAATGCTGCTATTATTCACAGCCAAAGGCGGATTGTAGCGCGTGAATATAGAAACAGGCGGATAGGAGATTTCTTGAAGGAACTTCGGCTTACTGAAGGCAGAGGGACTGGTTTTCCAACTATCTATGATTCGATGTTGGCGAATGGTTCTCCGGAACCTGTTTTTACAACAGATGACAGTACTTATTTTCTGACGACTATTCCGGCACATAATGCAATTACTAACAGAGCTAGTAACCAAGCTGCTAACGAAGATAATAATGTGATTTTTAGTAGTTTAGATGAAATAGTGGCGTTCAGTAACCAAGCTACTAACCAAGCTACTAACCAAGCTAAGGCTATACTGGCCGATACTGTACATGATAAAGTAAGGGAAATCTTGAATATATTATCAGATTGGACAAAACGTGCAGATTTATTCGAAAAATTGGAGCTAACCAATCAAACATTTAACAATGAAAAGTACCTTGAACCTTTGATAAAATTAGGGTGGGTTGAAATGGAATTACCGGAAACAAAGAATAGCCCGAAACAACGTTATAAAATTACTGCGTCAGGAAATAGAATACTGAATTTGATTAGCGAAAAATGAAACTACAATTTAAGAAACAAGATTTTCAAATTCAAGCTGTGAAAGCAGTTGTCGATTGTTTTGAAGGACAACCACTCAAGACCAATCGATTTACGTTAGAACGCAGTAAACAAATAATTCAAAAAGCAAAACAGGTTGCTTTGGGTGGTTTGCAAACAATTGCATTTGAAACCGAAGTAATGGAAGATATTGGTTACAGAAATAGTTCCATTCAAATACTCGAATCGCAGATACTGAAGAATATTCAAGCAGTACAAAAAGGAAATGATTTACAGGAAAGTCAACAAATTGAACGACCTCGTGAAGTAAAGTTAGGATACAATCTTACCATTGAAATGGAAACCGGTACAGGTAAAACCTATACCTACATTCGAACAATGTATGAGTTGCATGAAAAATATGGATGGAGTAAGTTTATTGTCATAGTACCTAGTATTGCAATTCGTGAAGGTGTATTCAAATCATTTGAAGTTACTCAGGATCACTTTCAAGAATTGTATGGACATAAGATCAATCCGTTTATTTACAACTCAGGTCGCCCCCAGGACATTGAAAATTTCGCATCCGATAATCGAATCAGTGTGATGATTATAAATACACAAGCATTCAATGCTAGTGGTGCAGATGCTAGAAGAATATATCAGGAGCTTGACCAATTTGGAACGCGAAAACCAATTGATATTATCGCACAAACAAATCCTATTTTAATTATTGACGAACCACAATCGGTTGATGGCGAAAAGACCTTGAAAAGTATGCAGGATTTTCAACCGTTATTCACATTACGGTATTCAGCAACGCACAAAGTAGACTATAACAAGGTATATCGATTAGATGCATTAGATGCATACAACCAACACTTAGTAAAGAAAATACAAGTGAAGGGAATTAACTTAAAAGGATTTACCGGAACCACAGGTTATTTGTACTTAGAACAGATTAGCCTTAGCGCAACAAAGCCTCCATTTGCTGTAATAGAATTTGAAAAAAGAGTTGGTGAGGGTGTGAAAAAAGTAAGACAGAAATTAGGCGAGGGTTCTAATTTACACGAGTTATCTGGAAACCTACCTGCGTACAAAAATCAAACGATTACTGAGATAAATGGATATCTAAATAAAATAGTTGTTGGTGGCCAGGATATTTTTCCTGGAGAGATATTGAA